>NZ_JBHTRF010000029.1:0-102205 GCF_042796115.1 Kitasatospora sp. NPDC056446
GCCCCGGCGCGCACGTTCGCGCCGGGGCCACCGCCGTACCGCTCACCGCCGTACCGCTCACCGCCGTACCGCTCACCGCCGTACCCGTCGGCCGCTCGGCTGCTTGGCTGCTCTCAGAGCTCGGACGCTCCCCAGGCGCCCACCGCCAGCTCGTCCCCGACCCGCAGCGTGCCGGGCCGCAGCACGGCGAACTTGCTGCCGAACGCGACCCCGCCGGCCGCCGCCCGGCGGTACCGGGCCAGTGTGCGCAGTGGCTCCGGACCGGCCTTGGCACCGCTGGACTGGTCCACCAGCGTCACCGAGCAGCGGATCGCCAGCTTGGCGTAGCCCAGCTCGGCGTCGCCGACGGCGATCCGGCGGGCCCGGTCCTCGGTGTGCGGCTCCGCCCAGCCGTCCACCACCACGTTCGGGCGGAACCGGTCCACCGACAGCGCGGCCACGCCGGAGAGCTCGTTGAAGCGGTCCAGCGAGGAGCGCGACAGCAGGTGGACGGCGCAGCTGTCCGCGTAGCCGGAGGTGCCGGGGATCAGGCCGTCGGTCACCCGGTCGTGCTCCGGCGGCACCCGCACCAGCCGGCTGTGCGCGCCGAGTACCCCGGAGAACCAGTCGGCGGCGTCGTCGCCCTGGTCGATGCCGAGGAACGGGGCGCCGAACAGCCGCACCTCGCGGCGCGGGCCGTCGGTGTCGATCGCCACCGTCACCGGCTCGGCCCCCGGGGCGGTGAGGGTCAGTCGACGGCCGTCGTCCTCGACCGCCGGACGGACCGCGGCCAGCAGCGGATCCCGGCGCTGGGACCGGAACACGCCCTGCTCGTCCACCACCATGAACGCCCGGTCGTGGGCCAGCCCGGCCCGGGTCAGCTCCGCCTGCGCGGCTCCTACCCCGGCACACCCCTTCACCGGGTAGTACCGCAACTCCGTCACCGTGGCCATGACTTCCCCCGTCCTCACCGGAACCGAACCCTCCGAAGGGTAGATGAGCGGGCCGGGGCGAGGACGGCCGAGGTGCGACGGCCGCCGGCATCCCGCCCGACCGCCACGCCATCAGGGACGCGTACGGAACGCCGGCCGCCGCATCAGGGCCTCGTCAACGGAGGGCGGCCGCCCGGCCGAGGGGCGCTTTGCTGGGGTGCGACGGAGGCCGGACCGGCAGGAGAGGCAGGGGCGGGGCATGGCGGACAGCACGGGCGGCGCGAGCAACGCGGACAACGCACATGATGCGGACTACGCGGACGGCGCGGGGAACGGTCCCGGCGGCGGCCGGATCGTGGTCGGCCTCAGCGGCTCGCTCGGCAGCCTCGCGGCCCTCCACCACGCCGTCACCGAGGCCCGCCGGACGGACGCCGAGGTGCTCACGGTGCTCTGCTGGACCCCGCCCGGCGATGAACTCGGCTACCGCCGCACGCCCTGCCCGCCGGTCGTCGACGCGGGCCGCGACGCCGCCGTGGCCCGGCTGCGCCAGGCCCTCGACGAGGCCTTCGCCGGTCGCTACGCGGGTGTGCGGCTCCGCTGCCAGGCCGTGCGGGGCGACACCGGCCACGCCCTGGTGCGCTGCGCCGACCGGCCCGGGGACCTGCTCGTCCTCGGCGCCGGCCGCGAACGCGGCCGCCTCGCCCGGCTGGTGCACCCCTCCGTCACCGCCTACTGCGTCCGGCACGCGCGCTGCCCGGTGCTGGCGGTCCCGCGCCCGCCGCTGCAGCGCGACCTGGAGGCGCTGGAGCGCGGACACGGGTACGGACTGCGGGCGTCGTCCGTGCGGAACTGACCCACCGGCCAAGGCTGGTGGCCGTCGTGCGGGCCGCCGATCGTCCCCCTCCGGCTACGACAGCCCGGCCGCCTCGGCGAGCACGGCGGCGGTGCGGCGCCCGGCCTCCAGGGTGCCGGCGGCCGTGGCCGGGACGCAGCGTCCGGCCTCGGGGCTGAAGACGGTCATCACCACGCCCGCGTGGTCGGTGGGGAGTTCGAGCAGGGTGGCCGTCGGTACGGCGGCGCTCAGCTTGCGGGTGTGCCCGATGTCCACGAGGTCGTCCGCCGTGCCGTGCACCAGCCAGAGCGGGACGGGGGACGGCGTGGCGGCCAACCGGTCGAGCGGGGCGTCGCCGGTGGTGGCGGCGGGCTCGGAGTAGCGCGAGGCGATGCCGACGGCGGCGGTGGGCCGGAGTTCGGCGGGGGTGCCCGGGTGCGTGGCCACGGCGACCGCCTCCCGGCCGCCCGACGACCAGCCGGCCAGCACGAAGCGGGCCGGGTCCCCGCCGAACCGGTCGGCGATGACGCGGGCCTGGGCGAGCGAGGCGAGCAGTTCGGTGCGGCCGCCGTCCGCCTGGTCGCTGCTCCAGTCCGGGACGAGCACCAGCAGCCCGAGCCCGGCGGCCTCCCGGGCCAACGGCCGGAGCACGTCCCGCTCGTCGGCGCCCCGGCCGTGCCAGAGCAGCACGACGGGGGCCGCCCCGGCGGTGCCGGTGAGCGGTCGGTGAACGTCCAACAGTCGTCCGTTCGCGTAAGGAACTGACTCGGGCTGATCACTCGTCATTCGGGCTTCCCCTCCGATTCGGTGACTGATCATCGAGCTGGTACTGTACTTCTTGTCGCGAGGGACGAGATTCCTCGCCAGGCGTCAGCGGTGCTACCAGAGCACGTCCTACTTTCAGTAGGAAGAGTCCGTGCGATCCGGGCCTGGCGCTCCGATATCGGACAGGGTCCGGTGCCTTTTACAGGCGCCGGGCCCTGTCCGCGTTTTCGGGGCCGCAGTTCCGGTATCGGGCTTTCGGGGCCAGGGTCGGGGCCGGATTCGGAGTCGGGCTTTCGAGGGCGGGTTCTCGGTGCCCGTTCGTGGTTCGTCGCAGGGGCGTTGAGCTGCTAGTGTTCTTCTTGTCGCGAGGGAGAGAATTCCTCGCCAGGCGTCAGTGGTACTACCAGAGTACGTCCTACTTTCAGTAGGAAGAGTCCGTGCGATCCGGGCCTGGCGCTCCATTGTCGGACAGGGTCCGGTGCCTTTTACAGGTGCCGGGCCCTGTCCGCGTTTGTGAGGCGGGCCAATTCCGCTTCTTCGAGGACCAGGTCCCCCGCTCGGGCGGAGTCGCGAATGGTCTCGGGGCGGCTGGCGCCGGGGATCGGAATGGTCACCGGGGAAGTGGCCAGCAGCCAGGCGAGTGCCACGCGCTGCGGGCTGACTCCGTGTCCGGCGGCGACGGCGGCGAATTCCGTGCCGGCCCCGCCGAGTTCGGCGGCGCGGCCGATGCCGCCGAGGGGGCTCCAGGGGAGGAAGGCCAGGCCCAGTTCGGCGCACAGGTCCAGGACGGGCTGGTGGGTGCGGACGGCGGGGGAGTACTTGTTCTGCACCGAGACCAGGGCGTCGCCGAGGATCTCCCGGGCGAGGCGGACCTGTGCCACGTCGGCGTTGGAGATGCCGGCCGCGCGGATCTTGCCCTCCTCGTGGAGCTCGCGGATCGCGCCGAGCGAGTCGGCGTACGGGACGTTCCGGTCCGGGTGGTGCTGCTGGTAGAGGCCGATCGCCTCGACGCCGAGGCGGCGCAGCGAGCCCTCGCACGCTCGCTTGAGGTGGGCGGGGTCGCCGTTGACGGTCCACGAGCCGTCGCCGGGGCGGCCGCGTCCGCCCTTGGTGGCGACCAGCACGTGGTCGGCGCCCGGGCCGTAGGAGGCGAGGGCCCGGGCGATCAGCTCCTCGTTGTGGCCGTACTCGTCGGCGTGCCAGTGGTAGGAGTCGGCGGTGTCGATCAGGGTGACGCCCGCGTCCAGTGCGGCGTGGACGGTGGCGACGGCGCGGGCCTCGTCCGGGCGACCCTCGACGGAGAGCGGCATCGCGCCGAGGCCGATGGCGCTGGTCCGGACGGCGCCGAGCAGACGGGACGCCGGGCCTGCGGAGCCGGGAAGGCCGGCGGTTCCGGTGGAGCCCTTGGGGCCGGGGGCGGTTCCGGTGGTCATGCGGGGAGCTCCTGTCCGACGGTGGCGGCGATCAGGCCGGGCAGCCAGTCGCGGGTGTGGGAGAGCGGGTGGCCGAGCCGGTGCGCCCGGGAGTTGTCCATGCCGTAGTAGCGCTCGAAGGAGAAGGGGGAGGCCTGTTCGCCGGGTTCCGGCGCCGCTGTGCGGTACGGCCGGCCGGCCGCGACCAGGTCGCAGAGGTCGGTGGCGGTGAGCTCGCCGTGCGAGGCGAGGTTGACCGGGCCGGTGAAGTCCTGGTCCGCCGCCCAGGCCAGGAAGCCGGCGGCCTCCCCCTCGTGGGTGTAGGAGGAGGGCAGGTTCTCCGGGTGGATCAGGACGGGCAGGCCGGCCGCGATCCGCTCGGCGTAGTGGGCCAGCCGTCCGGTGAAGTCGGCGGCGCCCAGGACGTGTCCGAGCCGGACGGAGGCGAACGGGAAGGCCCCGCTCCGGGTGAACACCGCCTCCGCCTGGCGCTTGCCCTCGCCGTACGATGCTTGGCGGAACTCGTCTTCTTCCCAAGGGAGTTCATGATTCACCGGCCAGTCGGCCGGGTCGACGGCGGACTCGGCGAGCGGGCGGCCCGGGCGGTGCGGCTCGCCGGTGTCGTAGACCTCGATGGTGGAGGTCATCAGGTAGCGGCCGGTCCGTCCGGCGAAGGCGCGGACGGCGGTCTCGGCGTGCCGCGGGGTCGAGCAGACCTGGTCGATCACCGTGTCGAACTCCTGCCCGGCCAGTGCGGCGGTCAGGGCCCGCTCGTCCGAGCGGTCGGCGACGAAGTGGGCGACGCCCGGCGGTGGTGGCGTGGAGCCGCGGTTGAGTACGGCGACCCGGATCCCGGAGTCGCGCAGCCGGGTGACCAACTGCCGTCCGAAGTAGCGGTTTCCCCCGATGACGAGCACGTTTTCCATACCCACAAGTGTTATGGTGCGGCGCGGTTCGATGAAGGGGTGATCATGGGAGTTCAGGCGCTGCGGCCGAAAGACCGACGGCAGTCGGGCGAATCCGCCGACGATTCGTCGGTGGGCTTCCGGAGCGGCGCCGGCGGCGGTCCGGACGCGGTCGATCTGCGGCTGCTGGAACTGCTCCAGTCCGAGGGCCGGATCACGCTCAGCGAACTGGGCCGGCGGGTCAACCTCAGCCCGGCCGCGGTCGGCGAGCGGGTGCGCAGGCTGGAGGCGGGCGGCACGATCACCGGCTACGCGGCGCTCGTCGCGCCGGAGCGGCTGGGCTACGGCATCCGGGCCTTCGTCCGGGTCTCGCCGCACGCCCGGATGACGGTGAAGTACCTGCGCAGCCAGGACTTGCTGCACCGGCCGGAGGTGCTGGAGGTGCACCACGTGATCGGCGAGGACTGCTGGGTGTTCAAGGTCGCCGCGCGGGACACCTCGCACCTGGAGGAGCTGATCGAGGCGATCTCGGTGCTCGGCCGGACGACGACCTCGGTGATCCTCTCCTCGCCGGTCGAACAGCGGGTGCTGCTGCCGTCGGACTGACGCCCCCCGAGCCATCCCCGGCGCCGGGCCCTACGGCGCCGGGCCCTACGGCGCCGGGGTCCGATGGCACTGAGGTCCTACGGTGCCGGGGCTCTACGGCACCGGGGTCCGATGGCGCCGGGTCCTACGGCGCCGGGGCCGGCCTCAGGACGGCTGTCGGTCGGACCCCAGTTCGCGCGAGATCCGCAGCCCGACCTGTGCCACCACCGGCCCGAGGGCGCGCACCCGGGCGGCCGTCATCCGCGAGGTCAGCCCGGAGACGGAGAGCGCGGCCGTGACCTCGCCGGTGTGGTCGAAGATCGGCGCGGCCACGCAGCGCACCTCGGGTTCGTTCTCCCGGTCGTCGATGGAGTAGCCGCGGGCGCGGATCCGGGCGAGGTCGGCGCGCAGCCGGGGCTCGTCGGCGATGGTCCAGGCGGTCACCGGGCGCAGCCCGGCCGCGACCACCTCGGTGAGGGCGTCCTCGGGCAGCCAGGCGAGGATGGCCTTTCCGGTGGCGGTGCAGTAGGCCGGGGCCCGGCTGCCGACCCGGGAGGCCATCCGGACGTTGGTCTCGTCCTCGACCTTGTCCAGGTAGACGATTCCGGGGGCCTGCCAGACGGTCAGGTGGACGGTCTCGCCGGCTTCGCGCTGGAGCCGGCGCAGGTGCTCGGCGGCGACGCTGCGCAGGTCGAGGGTGGTCAGGTAGGCCTGGCCGAGGCGCAGTGAGCCGTGGCCGAGCCGGAACCAGCCGGTCTCGCGGTCCCGGTCGAGCAGGTGCTCGTCCAGGAGGGGGCCGGCGAGCCGCAGCACGGTGCTCTTGTTGAGGTCGAGGGCCTCGGCGAGCTGGGCGAGCGGGACGCCGCGCCCGTCGCCGTGGTCGCGGACGTAGCCGAGGACGGCGAGCGCGCGGCGCAGCGAGGAGGACTGGTTGCGTTCGGTCGCGGGCTTCTTGGGTGCCGTCTCCGTCATGGGTCCGTTCCCTGGTGGTGTTCTGTGGGGGTGTCTGTTGCGGCGGTTGTCAGAACGTACCCCCTCCCCGGGGCACAGCCCCATCTTCGATACAACGTTGTGCAGTGCAAAACTTTCGCCAACCCCCTCTTGTTGGCGCCGTTCGCCCACGCCTAACGTCCCTGCCATCGAGCAGGCGACGACGCCCCACCCGAGCGCTTCGCCCTGCCGTACCCCCACCACTCACTCACCATCGGCCCCGGTCAGGGCCTGCTTCGACGTGCCCCTCCCCGGCGGCGCGCGTCTCGGCGGCAGCTGTCGGGAGGGGAGGTCTCCACCATGCGACTCATCGGACGGGCCGCAGTGGCCACCGCACTCGCCGCCGGCTGCCTGGCCGCCACCGCCTGCGCTCCGGGCACCGCCTCGTCGGCGGGCGACAGGGCCGGCGACGACCGGACCGGCACGCTGCAGGTCTGGCTGTACAACGAGGCGGGCAACACGGCCAAGGAGGCCGTGGTCGGCAAGGCCGTCAGCGAGTTCCAGGCCTCCCACCAGGGCGTCACCGTCAACGTCAGCTACATCGACACCGACGCCTCGGCCCGCGCGGCCAAGATGAAGGGGGCCTTCAACGACCCCAACAGCGCCCCCGACCTGGTCGAGTTCGGCAACACCGACCTGCCGGGCTACGTCGCCGCCGGCGGCCTCGCCGAGATCGGCGGCGAGCTGGACAAGTGGTCGGACAAGGGCGACCTCGACCCGGCCATCGCCAAGACCGCCGTGATGGACGGCAAGACGTACGGCCTGCCGTGGTGGGTCGGCGTGCGCGCCCTGTACTACCGCACCGACCTGTTCACCGAGGCCGGGCTCACCCCGCCCACCTCGTACGCCGAACTGGTCGCCGCCAACCAGAAGATCCACGCCGCGCACCCGGACACCTTCGGGATCGCGGTCGGCGGCAAGTACACCTTCGGTGCGCTGCCCTTCGTCTGGGACGCGGGCGGCGACATCGCCACCAAGGACGGCGGCGCGTTCAAGTCGGCGATCGACTCGCCGGCCTCGCAGGCCGGGATCAAGCGCTACACCGACCTGTTCGGTGCGGACGGCTGCCCCGCCCAGCAGTGCGCGGACCTGACCGGCGGGAAGACCGTGGACCTGTTCGCGGCCGGCAAGTCGGCGATGGCGATCCTGCTCAACTCCAACCGCGGCAAGGTGGAGGCGGGCGCGGTCAAGGGCAAGTACGGCGTGGTGCCGCTGCCCGGCGAGAAGGCCGGCTCGATCGCCCCCGCCTTCGCCGGCGGCAACAACCTGGGCGTCATGAAGGCGGCCAAGCACCGCACGCTCGCCGTCGAGTTCGCCGAACTGCTGGCGAGCCCGGCGTACCAGGAGCAGATGTACGACGCGATGGGCAACCTGCCGACGCTGAAGTCCGTCAGCGGCAAGGTCGCGGCGAAGGACGCGTTCCTGAAGCCGTTCACCGACACCATCGCGGCCGGCACCAGGTTCGTCCCGCTCGACCAGGCGTGGGCGCAGATCGACGCCCAGTCGGTGATCCCCACGATGCTCCAGCAGGTCGTCACCGGCAAGGCGGACGTGGCCAAGGCCTCCGGCGACGCCGCGGCCCAGGTCAACTCGGCCTTCGCGGCGCACTGACGGCCGCGGTCCCGATCCGTCACAGAGAGCAGGTCCCGCACGTGTCCGTATCCACCACGAGTGCCCCTGCGGCGCCGCCTTCCCCGCAGAGGCGCCGCGGGGGAAGGGCGCCGGCCGCACCCCCGGGCGGCCGGCGCCACCGGCCTCCGCTGCTGCTGCTCCTGCCGGCCGCGGTCATCCTGATCCCGCTGGTCGCCTACCCGATCTACCAGCTCGGGCTGCTGTCCGTGCTGGACTTCGGGCAGGCCCAGGCGTCCGGCGGCGTGCCGACCTCCTTCGTCGGCTTCGGCAACTACAGCCGGATCCTGGAGGACAGCCAGTTCTGGACGGTGCTGGCGCAGACGATCGGCTTCGCCGCGTTCTGCGTGGTCGCCACCCTGGCCGTCGGCGCCACCCTGGCGGTGCTGCTCACCAAGGTCGGCCGGTGGCCGCGGCTGGTGCTGACCACGGCGGCGATGGCGGCCTGGGCGGCGCCGGCGATGACCGGCTCGACGGTGTGGAGCTTCCTGTTCGACACCAACCTGGGCCTGGTCAACCACACCCTGGAGCGGATCGGGCTCTCCGGCTTCCACGAGTTCAACTGGTTCTACGACAAGTGGACGGCGTTCCTGATCGTCGGGGCCGTGGTGGTGTGGCACTCCTTCCCGTTCGTGATGGTCACCCTCTACGCGGGCATCCGCGCCATCCCGGAGGAGATCATGGAGGCGGCGGCCCTGGACGGCGCCAACACCTGGACCACCTTCCGCCGGATCACCGCGCCGATGCTGCGGCCGATCCTGACCATCGTGGTGATCCAGTCGGTGATCTGGGACTTCAAGGTCTTCACCCAGATCTACGTCATGACCGAGGGCGGCGGCATCGCCGGCCAGAACCTGGTGCTCAACGTGTACGCGTACCAGAAGGCGTTCGCCTCCTCGCAGTACGGGCTGGGCGCGGCGATCGGCGTGATCATGCTGCTGATCCTGGTCATCCCCACCGTGCTGTACATCCGCAGCCTGCGACGGACGGGGAACGAGCTGTGAACACCACGCGGGAATCGCTTCGGACCACCCCCCGGGACACCCCTCGGACCACCCCGGCGAAGTCCGCCCGGAAGCCCCGTCGGAGCACCCGCGGCCGGTGGCGGCTCATCGCGAACGGCAGTGCGATCGCGGTGGCCGTGGTCACCGCCTTCCCGATCTTCTGGATGGTGCTCTCGGCCTTCAAGCCCAAGGGCGAGGTGCAGTCGCTGGACCCGAAGCCGTGGACGGCGCACCCCACGCTGGACAGCTTCCGTCAGGTGCTCAGCGTGGACGGCTTCGGCCGGTACTTCCTGAACAGCCTGGTCATCGCGCTGTCGGTGGTGGTGCTCTCGGCGGTCGTGGTGTTCCTGGCGGCGGTGGCCGTGACCCGGTTCCGGTTCAGGTTCCGCACCACCATCATGGTGATGTTCCTGATCGCCCAGATGATCCCGGTCGAGGCGCTGACCATCCCGCTGTTCTTCATGTTCCGCGACGCCGGGCAGTTCGCTCCCGGGATCGGGCTGAACACCCTGGCCTCGCTGATCCTGGTGCAGTTGGCGTTCTCGCTGCCGTTCGGGATCTGGATGATGCGCGGTTTCGTCGCCGCCGTCCCGGTCTCGATCGAGGAGGCCGCGCAGATCGACGGCGCCGGCCGGACCCGCATCCTGTGGCGGATCCTGCTGCCGCTGGTGGCCCCGGGACTGGCCGCGACCAGCGTGTTCTCCTTCATCGCGGCGTGGAACGACTTCGTCTTCGCCAAGACCTTCATCATCAGCGCGACCCAGAACCAGACGCTGCCCTCGGCGCTGCTGGTGTTCTTCAAGCCGGACGAGAACGACTGGGGCGGCATCATGGCGGCGTCCACGCTGATGACCGTGCCGGTGCTGATCTTCTTCATCGCGGTCCAGCGCAAGCTGGTGTCCGGGCTGGCGGGTGCGGTGAAGGACTGAGTGCCACGGACTGACGCGCCACGAGCGGTCGGTCGAGCGGTCGGAGCGGAGCGGGGGCGAGGGCCCCGGCTCCGCTCCGACCGTTTTCGCGCAAGCGCTGTGGGCAAGCGATGCAAGGCAGTATTCAGTGAATGCCTTCGATTTGTAGGTCTCAATCAGGATGTGGCAGCATAATCGCAGACACTGAATGGGCTAGGCATCGGAAAGCGAAGGATCATGTCGGACGGCGCTCGCGTCATCGTCGGAGTCAACGGCTCACTGCACAGCCTCACCGCCCTGCACCGGGCGGCCGAGGAGGCCAGGATCCGGCGGGCCGACCTGGTCCCGGTGCTCGCCTGGACGCCGGTCGGCGGCGAGCGCAACTACCGCGCGCGGCCCTGCCCGCCGCTGCTCCGCGCCTGGCAGGACCTCGCCGACGCCCGGATGACGGACGCGCTGGAGCAGGCCTTCGGCGGCCTGCCGGTCGGCGTGCCGGTGCGGCCGCTGGTGGTGCGCGGCGACGCCGGCGCGGTGCTGACCGAGCTGGCCGACCGGCCGGGCGACCTGCTGGTGGTCAGCGCCGGGGAGCAGGGCGTGCGCGCCCGGCTGCGCCGGGTGCTGCGCCGTTCGGTCACCCGGCGCTGCCTCGACCGAGCGCGCTGCGGCGTGCTCGTCGTCCCGCCGTCCACCCTGCACGAGGACCTGCGGGCGCTGCACCGCGGCATCGACCTGCGGGAACTGGTCTCCGCCTGACGGACCGTCAGGAGCGGTGCACCACCCGGCCGTCGACCACGGTGAGCAGCGGGAGCAGGTCGCGCAGCGCGTCCGGCGGACAGTCCAGCGGGTCGAGCGGCCACACCGTGAGGTCGGCGAACGCCCCCGGCCGCAGGCTCCCGCGTACGGCGCTCTCGCCGGTGAGCCGGGCCGCGTTGACGGTGTGCAGGGCGACCGCCTCGGCCCGGTCGATCGCGTGCTCCGGGCCGACCACCCCGGCCGTGGTGCCCCGGGTCGTCATGCCCCACACCGAGACCATCGCGCCGTAGGGGCCGACCGGGAAGTCCGATCCGCCGGTGAGCAGCGCGCCCTCGTCCAGCCACTCGCGCAGCGGGAAGATCGCCGCCGTGCGCTCCTCGCCCCAGGCCCGCTGCTGGGTGAGCGCGCCGTCGTGCAGGAGCGGGTGCTGGACGGTCACCGGGATGCCGAGCGCGATCGCCCGGGCCCGCTGGTCGGGGCGGGCCAGTCCGCCGTGCTCGACCACCAGGGTCCCGGACGGCAGGCCGGGGCGGCGCTCGAGCACCCGCTCGAAGACGTCCAGCAGGACCCGCAGGCCGCGGTCGCCCCAGGCGTGCACGCCGACCCGCCAGCCGCGTCCGACCACCCGGTCCACCGCCGCGAGCAGCTCGTCCGGCTCCCAGAGCAGCCGCCCGTGGTAGCAGGGCTGCCCCTGGTACGGCTCCTCCAGCGCGCCCGCCTCGAAGCCGCCGTCGATGCCGAACTTGACGCCCCACAGCCGCAGCCGGTCGTCGTCCCGGCCGGCCGCGCGCCACCCGTCCATCCGGTCCAGCAGCGCGTCCACCTGCTCGGGGGTGCGGGCGGCGAAGCCGGAGACCAGCGCCCGGACCCGCACGGCGAGGGCGCCCTCGGCCCGGGCCGCGTCCAGCACGTCGAGGTCCTCGACCGGGACGAGGCAGTCGCGGACGGTGCCGATCCCGGTGGCGGCGTAGTCGGCGGAGGCGGCGCGCAGACCGTCGATCCGCTCGGCGGGGGTGGGGCTCGGCAGCACCCGTTCGACCAGCTCGACGGCCCGGTTGACCAGCCGGCCGGTGAGCCGGCCCTGCCCGTCGCGCTCGATCACCCCGCCGGGCGGGGCCTCGGTGGCGGCGGTGATCCCGGCCAGCCGCAGCGCGGCCGAGTTGAGCACCATGTTGTACGCGCCCCGGCGCACCAGGACCGGGTGCTCGGAGGTGGCGGCGTCCAACTCCTCGGTGGTGGGCAGGCGCTGCTCGGCGAGCAGCACCTCCTGCCAGTTGACCGTGGTGTGGATCCACTCCCCGGCGGGCGTCCGGGCGGCGCGCTCGCGGATCAGGCCGAGGAATCCGGCGAGGTCGCGGGCCCGGTGGACGGGCACGCCGTGGACGCTCAGCGCGGCCAGGACCAGGTGGGTGTGGGTGTCGTCGAAGGCGGGCAGCACGGTCGTGCCGGGGGCGTCGACGACCTCGGTGGCCGGCCCGGCCAGGGCGTCCAGGCCGTCGGGCGCGGCGGCGAGGGCGGTGATCCGCCCGCCGGTGACGGCGATCGCGCGCCGGGGCGGCTCACCGGGCACGAGAGTGTGCACCGCGGCGGCGCGGATCAGCAGGTCGGCGGTGGACCGGGCGGTCATGACGGCTCCTGGGGGCGGGACAGGCCGGTGACCTTCTCGACGTACCGCAGGCCGGGCTCGGCGAGCAGCGCGTGCAACTCGGTGAAGACGGCGCGCGCGGGTACGGCGTTCCAGTCGTCGGGCAGCAGCGGCCCGGGCAGCCCCGGGTCCAGGTAGGGGAGCCGGCGCCACTCGGTGAGCATCGGCACGTAGTCGCGGAAGGCCTCGACCGGGTCGATCCGGGGGCGTTCCCGCAGGTGCTCGGCCACCGGGCGCCAGGCGTCGGTGAATGCCGCGTACTGCGCCTCGATCGCCGGGAGGTCCCACCAACTCGCCACCGCCGTCCGGAGGTCGGCGAACCCGGCGTACTCGGCGGAGAGGAAGAGATGGACGTAGGCGCTCAGCCCGAGGCGCTCCAGCAGGCGGCGGGCGTCCGGGAGCAGCCGGGCGGGTGCCAGCCAGACGCCGGGGGCGGCGTTGCCGAAGCCGAGCCAGCTGAGCCGGGAGCGCAGCTGGTGGCGGTGGGCGCGCTCGGACTCGGGGACCGAGAAGACCGCCACCACCCAGCCGTCGGCGAGCCCGGCGGGCTCCAGGCTGTGGAAGATCCGGCGGTCGCCCTCCTCGAACACCGGCTCCATCGCGGGGGCGAGCCGGTAGCCGGTGCCCGCGCGGCGTTCCTGGAGGAGCGTGCCGGCCTTCTTCAGCCGGGACATCGCCGAGCGGACCGCCGGGCCGTCGACGTCCAGCTCGGCCATCAGCGCGATCAGGTCGGCGATGGATATCCAGCCGCCGAGGCGGCGGACGAACTCGCCGTAGACGGTGTGGATCAGGGAACTCGGCCGGGTCGTGCTCTCCGGCATGCGTGGGCGCTCCTCCCGGCTGCTGCTGGTGACCCGGTCACCGGTGGCGACCCGGCGGCCGGTGGTGATCATAGCGGTGGCCCCGGAGGTTCAGACCTCCGCGTACGCACCGGAGAGCAACTGCCCGGCGCCGGGCGCGAAGGCGGGCAGGCCGAGGGCGCGGAGCAGTTGGTGGGCGGTGCAGATCGCGGCCGACACCACGGGTTTGCCGAGCTGCCGCTCGGCCTCCTCGACGGCGGACAGCGAGGGCATCTGCACACAGGCGGAGAGCACCACCGCGTCCGCGTCGGCGTGGGCGAGGTTGCGCGCGATCGCGGGCAGTCGGGCCGGGTCGTGGGCGGCCACGTCGAGGTTGTCGGCGATCTCCAGGGCGGCGTGGTCGAGCACCTCGATGCCCTCCTCGGCGAGGTAGTCGACCACCGTCCGGGCCAGCGGCCGCAGGTACGGGGTGACCATCGCGACCTTCCGGGCGCCGAGCGTCCGCAGCCCGGCGACCAGGGCGCCGGCGCTGGTCACGACGGGCGCGGGCGCGCCGTTCTCGACGGTGCGCAGGTGCAGGCGCCGCTCGGCCTCGCGGTGGTAGCCGGGGCCGGTGGCCATCACCGCGACCAGGCAGGCGTAGCCGATCACGTCCATCCGGGCGTCCGAGAGCTCGGTGGCGCAGCGGTCGGACTCGCCGTCCATGGCACGCAGTTGCTCGGGGGTGACCCTGGTCATCCGCATCCGGCTGGAGTGGAAGGTGAACCGTTCGGGGGCGACGGCCTCGCGGGCCCGCAGCAGTGCCGGGACCTCGGTCTCCATGGTGACGTTGGAGCTGGGGACGATCTGGCCGATCCGGTACGTCGGCATCAGCGGGTGCTCCTCTCGGCGGGTGGTGCGGCAGGTGCTTCGGAAGGTGCTTCGGCAGGTGTCCCGGGGGTGTCCGGGCGGGCGCGCCGGCGGATGTCCCGGCGGCGCGCCGGCGGCGTCTCAGCGGGCGTCGACCACGGGGTTGGCGAGTGTGCCGATCCGCTCGACGGTCGCCTCGACCAGGTCGCCGGGCTGCAGGAACTGCGGCGGCACCATCCCGGAGCCGACGCCCGAGGGGGAGCCGGTGGAGATCACGTCGCCCGGTTCGAGGGTGACGCCGGAGGAGATGTCGGCGATCAGCCGGGCGATGCCGAACAGCATGTGGCGGGTGTTGGAGTCCTGCCGCAGCTCGCCGTTGACCTTCAGCGAGAGGTCGAGCCGCTGCGGGTCGGGGATCTCGTCGGCGGTCACCACGACCGGGCCGAACGGGGCGAAGCTGTCCTGGCCCTTGGAGAAGAACCACTGGCCGGAGCGGCGCTGGTCGCGGGCGCTGATGTCGTTCATGATGCTGTAGCCGAACACGTGCCGCAGGGCGTCCTCCTCGGCGACCCGGAAGGCCGGTTCGCCGATCACCACCGCGAGTTCGCACTCCCAGTCGAGCTGCTTGGTGAGGTTCGCGTCGTGCCGGATCGGTTGGCCGGGGCCGATGACGGCGGTGGACGGCTTGCCGAACAGCACCGGGCGGTCCGGCAGTTCGCGATCGGTATCCAGGGTGCGGTGCGACTCGGCCACGTGCTCCACGTAGTTGAGGCCGATGCCGACGATCTTCCCGGGGCGCAGCGGCGCGCACAGCGACACCCCGGCGAGCGGCCGGGTGGTAGGCGACCCGGCGAGCAGTTCGCGCGCGGTGGCCAGGGCGGTCCGGCCGGCGCGGACCAACCCGAGGAGGTCGGGCGGCAGTTCGGCGCCCGCGGCGGTGGCGAGGGCGGTGAGGTCGGCGACCCGGTCCCCGTCGAGCAGCGCGCCGAGGCGCGGGGTGTCGTCGTCCGTGCGGTAGGTCAGCAGGTGCATGGCGGTGGGTCTCCCGAATGCTCTGGTGGAGGTCAGGTGGAGGTCAGGCGGTGGTCGTGGTGGGCTGGTGCCCGTCGTGGTCCGGGTAGGCCTCCTCGCGGTACAGGCCGAGCGAGTGCATCACCGGGAAGTCGTTGAAGGAGAACAGGCAGGCGTCCTCGCCCTGGTCGAGGTTCGCGTGCTCGTGCCAGGCCCAGGACGGGACGACGAAGATGTCCCCCTGCTGCCAGGCGAAGCGCTGCCCGGCGATCACCGAGACGCCGCGCCCCTTGGCCGCCGTGTAGACCACCGAGCCGGTGTGCCGGTGGGCGCGGGTGGCCTGGCCGGGGCGCAGCAGTTGCAGGTGGGCGGCCATGGTCGGCATCACCGGGCCGCCGGTGACCGGGTTGGTGTACGCCATGATGACGCCGTCGTACGGCGACCCCTCGGCGGCCAGCGCCAGCCGGCCCAGCGCGTGGTAGCTGGGCTCCCACGGCCAGCCGAACAGCGGCGAGTACGGGCGGGTCCACTTCTCGACGCCGTACGGCAGCAGGTTGCCGCCGTGGCTGAGGAGCGAGGAGTTCACCACCGGGCCGGGGCGCTGGTGGAGGTCCGGGTGGACCTCGTAGAAGTTGGCGTCGAGCGTGTTGACCAGCGGGATGTCCAGGCCGTCCTGCCAGATCACCGGGGCGTCGTCGGCCTCGTTGCCGTGCTCGTGCCAGGTGCCGTTCGGGGTGATCGCGAAGTCGCGCGGGCCGACCCGGAGCTTCTGCCCGTCCACGACGGTCCAGGCGCCGGTGCCCTCGTGGACGAAACGCAGCGCGGAGGCCTGGTGGCGGTGCGCGGTCATCGCCTCGCCGGGGCCCATGATCTGCAGGCCGGTGTACAACAGGCCGACGGCGGCGCTCAGTTCACGGCGGCCGGGGTTGACCAGCATCACCACCCGGCGGCCCGCGTCGTCGGCCCTCACCAGCGGCAGCGCCTTGCGTACCAGCGGGCCGAGGTCCGCGTAGCGCCAGAGCACCGGGACGGACTTGGGCTGCGGGTACCAGGGCTCGATCTCGTTCGCCACGGTCCACAGCGCACCGGCTTCGTGCTTGGCCAACTCCTGGTAGAAGGCGAGCAGTTCGGGGCTGTCGGTGACCCGCGCGCGGCCGATCCGGCCGTCGTCGTAGTCCTGGGGGGCGTCGGGGCTCCCGGGTCCGTCGGCGCCGCCGGGGGTACCGGGGACGTCGGGGCCGCCGGGGGTGCCGTCCTGACCGGTCATGACTCCTCCTCGGGGAACACCAGGGGCCGCAGCGGTCGGTCGTTCACGTGCAGCCGGAAGACGTCGAAGCGGTTGTAGTGGCCGACGATGTCGTGCATCTGCTTCGGCTGGATGCAGCGGCCGAGGTCGATCTCCGCGTACACGATGCCCTCCTCGTCCACCAGCGGTTCGGTGACGGCGCGCCCGTCCGGGCCGAAGATCCCGGACAGGGCGCTGCGCGGCCGGGCGAGCTGCTTGCGGAGCTGCTGGTCGTCGCCGGCGATCAGGTCGGCGATGCCGGGCGAGATCGTGGAGCAGGAGACCACCGTGAACACCTTGCCCTCGAAGCAGTGCGCGGCTGCGCGCAGCGCGATCGCCTCCGCCATGTCGTAGTCCTCCGGGGCCACCGGCAGGGCGATGTAGCAGGCGGCGTGCACGAGTTCGCCCTGGGCCAGCAGGGTGAACCGGGCCAGGGGGTTGGTGTTCTCGCCGCAGGCCAGCGCGCCCAGCGGTCCGACGGCGGTGCGGTGGACCTTCAGGGTGCTGCCGTCGCCCGGGGTCCAGGTCAGCTTCTCGGCCCAGGTCGGCACCAACTTGCGGTGCACGCTGAGGAGTTCGCCGTCGGAGTCGATGATCAGCACGGTGTTGTAGAGCGCCCCGAGGCTGTGCCGGCCACGCTCGTTGACGCCGATCACCAGCACGACCCCGGCCTCCCGGGCGGCGGCGCGCAGGGTGTCGACGTACGGGCCGGGCACGTCCACGGCGGCGCGGTACAGGCGCTCGTACCAGGGCGAGCCCTGCACCGGGTTCATCGTCCAGTTCCAGTACGGGTAGCCGGGTACGAACACCTCGGGGAAGACGACCAGTCCGGCGCCTTGGCCGGCCGCCTCCCGGATCAGTGCGACGGCCTTGTCGACGGTGGCGGCCGGGTCCAGGTAGACGGGCGCGGCCTGGACGGCGGCGGCGGTGAAGCGGGGCAGGTGGGGCATGGGTCCTCGTCACTCCTCGGGCGGTGTCGGCGACCAGCGGCGGTGGACGGGGGCGGGCGGCTCGCGCAGCAGCCGCAGCCGCGGGGCGACCCGGTCCGCGCCCGGGCCCGGCGGCCGGCGGCTGCCCGCCCGCCAGGGCTCGGGCCAGCGGGCGCCCGGCCCGGAGTAGCCCAGCTCGGCGGCGGCGTGCAGCGTCCAGAGCGGGTCGTACAGCTGGGCGCGGCCGACCGCGACCAGGTCGGCCCGCCCGGCCAGCAGCACGGAGTTGGCGTCGTCGGGCCCGGAGATCGCGCCGACCGCGACGGTCGGCAGGCCGGTGGCGGTCCGGACCAGCTCGGCGAACGGCGTCTGGTAGCCGCGCCCGTACGGCGGCCGCTGATGCGCCACGACCTCGCCGGTGGAGACGTCCACCGCGTCCGCCCCGGCCTGAGCGAGCGCGCGGCAGATCGCCACCGCCTCGGCCTCGGTGGTGCCGCCGGGCGCCCAGTCGCACGCCGAGATCCGGACCAGCAGCGGCTGCCCGGCCGGCCAGACGGCCCGTACCGCCGCCAGCACCTCCAGCGGCAGCCGCAGCCGGTGGGCGAGCGGGCCGCCGTAGCGGTCGGTGCGGCGGTTGGTGAGCGGGGAGAGGAACGAGGAGACCAGGTGCCCGTGGCCGAACTGGAGCTCCAGCACGTCGAACCCGGCGCGCGCGGCCCGTCCGGCGGCGGCAGCGAAGTCCGCTGTGACGGCGGCCAGTTCGGCCTCGTCGGCCTCGTGCGGCAGCGGGCTGTCGGCGTCCCACCGGAGCGCCGAGGCGGACAGCAGCGGCCGGCCCCCGGGGAGCGGGCGCCCGATGCCGTCCGGGCCGGGCACGGCGGTCGCGCCCCGGCGCCCGGCGTGGGTCAGCTGGATGCCGAGCGGGGTGTCGCTCACCGCCCGTACGGCCCGGACGAGTTCGCGCCAGGCGGCGCCCTGGTGGTCGGTCCACAGGCCCGGGCACCGGTCGGTGGTCCGGCCCGCCGGGCTGACGGCGGTCATCCCGGCCAGGACCAGCCCCGCGCCGCCGAGCGCGTGCCCGGTCAGCTGGGCCCGGTCGAAGCCGCTCGGCAGCGCGTCGGGCGAGGTGAAGGTGGCGAGCGGCGGCACCACCACGCGGTTGCGCAGCTCCAGGGCGCCCAGCTTCAGCGGCCGGAACATCGGCGGCACCCCGGGCGAGCCGCCGACGGCGGTGTCCACGGCGTCCACGAAGGCGGCGTCGCGGGCCCGGAGGTTCCCGTAGGTGACCCGTCGGCTGCGGGTGAGCAGGTTGAAGGCGAACTGGTCGACGTCCTGGCCGGTGCGCCGCCCGACCGTCTCGAACCACTCCAGACTGGCCTGAGCGGCGCGCTGGGTGGACTCCACCACCGGCCGCCGCTCGGCCTCGTACGCGGCCAACGCCTCGTCCAGGGTGGGCTGTTCGCCCAGCGAGGCGGTGAGGGCGAGGGCGTCCTCCAGGGCCAGTTTGGTGCCCGAGCCGATCGAGAAGTGCGCGGAGTGCGCGGCGTCGCCGAGCAGCACCACGTTGCGGTGGCGCCAACTCGCGTTGCGCACCGTGGTGAACCGGATCCAGCGGGAGGCGTCGGGGATCAGCCGGTGGCCGTCCAGGTGGCCGGCCAGCAGGTCCGCGCAGCGCCGCACGCTCTCCCGGTCGCTCTCGCCGCGCGCGAACTCCCGTGCGGCGAAGGCCTCGAAGCCGGCCCGCCGCCAGGCCTCCTCGGCGACCTCGACGATGAAGGTGGACCGGGTGGCGCTGTACGGGTAGGCGTGCACCTGGACCACGCCGAAGTCGAACCGCTCGACGATGAACGTGAACGCCTCGAAGACCTTGTCGGTGGCGAGCCAGATGTAGCGGCAGTGCCGCTCGTCCAGCTCGGGACGGAAGGCCTCCCGGTAGGCCGCGCGGGTCCCGGAGCGGATGCCGTCGGCGGCCACCACCAGGTCGTACTCGGCGGCGAGCCGCTCGACGGGCGGGGCGGGCGTGCGGTAGCGGACGTCCACCGCCAGCTCGGCGCAGCGCCGGCGCAGGATGGCGCGCAGCCGGTTGCGGTCCAGGGCGGCGAAGCCGTGCCCGCCACTGGTGCGGACCCGGCCCGCGTAGCGGATGTCGATGTCGCTCCAGCGGGCGAACTCGGCGCTGATCGCGGCGAAGACCTCCGGGTCGGCCTGGGCGATGCCGTCCAGGGTCTCGTCGGAGAAGACCACGCCGAAGCCGGATCCGTCCTCCCGGCCGTCCCGTTCGAAGACGGTGATCTCCCGCCCGGGCGCCGACTGCCGGGCCAGGGCGGCGAAGTAGAGGCCGCCGGGGCCGGCGCCGATCACCGCGATCCGGCGGGCGGTGGCGGTGCCGCCCGGCCCGGGAGGGGCGCCGTCCGGGGTGGGGCGCGGGGTGCCGCTCATGCGATCACCTCCGGCTGCTGCGGCCCGGCCTCGGTCAGCGCGCGGCGCGCCCGCGCGGGCCACGGCTCGGCGCCCTTGGCGTGCGGCGCGGCGTGCACCACCGACATCCGTCCGCTCGCGGCCAGGCCCTGCGGCCCGTGGACCTCGAAGGCGTAGTGCAGCGAGGAGGCGCCGACCCGGACCACCCGCAGCTCGGTGCGGACCACGTCCCCGAACCAGAGCCGCTCGCGGTAGTCCGCCTCGAAGTGCACCCGGGGGATCCGCCCGAACAGCTCCGCCAGCCCGAGCCGGCGCAGCAGCGCCGCCTCCGCTGCCTCGGCCCAGCGCTGCACGGCGGAGAAGTGGTAGTGCCCGGCCGCGTCGGTGTCGGACCACTCGACCCGGCGCTCGATCGCGATGCCGGCCGGGGCGGACGAGGCCCGCCGCCGCAGCTCGGCCCGGTGCAGCTTGCCGGTCGCGGTGCGCGGCAGCTCGGTGACGAACTCGACCGCCCGCGGGTACTTGTACGGCGCGATGGTGCGTTTGACGTGCTCCTGGAGGTCCCGCACCGCCTCCGGCCCGTCCGGTGCGCCCGCGCGCAGCACCACGTACGCCTTGACCACGGAGCCGCGCCGCTCGTCCGGCGCGCCGACCACCGCGCAGTCCGCCACGTCGGGGTGGGCGGCCAGCGCCTGTTCGACCTCGGGACCGGCGATGTTGTAGCCGGCCGAGACGATCATGTCGTCGTTGCGCGCCTGGTACCAGAAGTAGCCGTCCCGGTCGCGGACGAAGGTGTCGCCGGTGAGGTTCCAGCCGTCCCGGACGTAGCTCAGCTGGCGTTCGTCGTCCAGGTAGCGGCAGCCGGTCGGGCCCTTGACGGCGAGCAGCCCGGGTTCGCCGTCCGGCACCGGCCGGCCCTGTCCGTCCAGTATCGCGGCGCGGTAGCCGGGGACGGGCCTGCCGGTGGAGCCCGGGCGGATGTCGTCGTCGACGGCCGAGATGAACACGTGCAGCAGCTCGGTGGCGCCGATGCCGTCGATCAGCCGCTGCCCGGTCGCGGCGTGGAAGGCCCGCCAGACGGCGGCGGGCAGCGGCTCGCCCGCCGAGACGCAGCGCCGCACCCCGGCGAGGCGGTCGGCCAGCCCGGCGGCCAGGATCGCCCGGTAGGCGGTCGGCGCGGTGAACAGCACGCTCACCCGGTGCTCCCGGACCCGCTCGGCCAGCTGCTCGGGCGTGGCGTGCTCCAGCAGCAGGCCGGCGGCACCGGCCCGCAGCGGGAAGACCAGCAGGCCGCCGAGGCCGAAGGTGAAGCCGAGCGGCGGGGTGCCGGCGAAGAGGTCGTCGGGGGTGGGGCGGAGCAGGTGGCGGGAGAAGGTGTCGGCGTTGGCGAGCACGTCGCGGTGGAAGTGCAGGGTGGCCTTGGGGCGGCCGGTGGTGCCGGAGGTGAAGGCGATCAGTGCGACGTCGTCGGCGGCGGTCGGGACGGCGGTGAAGCCGGGCGGTTCGTCGGCGCAGCGGACGGTGAGGTCCTCGGGCCCGCCGCCGCCATAGGCGACGATCCGCAGGCCGGGGGTCCGGGCGCGGTGCAGCTCGTCCAGGAAGCGGTGGTCGCACAGGGCGATGACCGGTTTGGCGATGCCGGTCAGCTCGGTCAGCTCGCCGGCGCGCAGCAGCGGCATGGTGGTCACGACCACCCCGCCGGCCTTCAGCACGCCGAGCCAGCAGGCGGCCAGCCAGGGGGTGTTGGGGCCGCGCAGCAGCACCCGGTTGCCGGTGGTGAGGCCGAGCTCGCCGGTCAGCAGCCGGGCGATCCGGTCGGCGCGGTCGCGCAGTTCGCCGTAGGACCACTGCTCGGTCGGGGTGAGCAGGCAGCGGCGGTCGGGGCCGAGGCGGTCGATGGTGTCGTCGAGCAGGGCGGCTGCGCAGTTCAGGCGGTCCGGGTAGGCCAACTCCGGGAGTTCAAAGAGGAGTTCGGGCCACTGTCCGAAGGGCGGGAGGTGGTCTCGGCAGTATGTGTCCAGGTGCGCTGAGGGGGAGAGCTCCATGGGCGGGCACCTCATCGGGCTGGCGGGAGTGAGGCCAGTATGGCGCGTCGGTGACGCCAGTCAAGAGAGCGATACATGCATTCGGGCGACGGCGCGGTGGCGGCGTGCGTTGGCATGCGGTGGCGGTGTGTGGCGGTGTGAGGCGATCCGGCTCCGGGAGTGCTCCGGGAGCGTGCCGGCGGGTCCGGCGTCCCGGTCACCGTGGGTGGCGGTGCGGGGGACGGTAGGGGCCCGCGTCGGCGCGACCGGTCACCCGGGGTGAACGCGCGGCCGGTCAGGGGAGGGTCGCCGGGCCCGCCGGGGCGCCCGCCGGGCCCGCCGCGCCCCGGTGGGTCAGCCGGAGGTGGGCTGGGCGGCGGCGTCCGGGGTGCGGCCGTCCTGGGCCTGCTGGGCGCGCTCGGCGAGCAGCTGGGCGAACACGGTGAGCGCGGGCGCGGCCACGGCGGCGGCAGGGCCGTCGTCGCGCACGATGAGCACCACGCCGCCGACCCGGACCAGGGCCACCGCGGTCGAGGAGCCGCGGACGCGGACGGCGCTCTGGTCGCCGATCCGGGGCAGGGCCACCGTCCCCGAGTCCTCGCCGGCGGTGCGGTCGAGCGTGGTGCCGAACGCTTCGGCGGCGGCTTCGGGGGAGACGAACGCGGCCACGTCGAACGTCACGCTCTGGACGCCGACCGTACGGAACCGCACGGTGGCGTAGGCGAGTTGGCGGTCGCAGGAAGCCGGTAGCAGGCACGGTACCCGGTCGGCCGTGCCGGTCCCCGAATCCGGCCCGCTCTCCACCTGCCAGCCGTCCGGCATCGCCTGTGCGTCGGGTAGGACGGCCCGCACGAGCGCCGGGTCGCGCAGCGGCTGCGCGGCGTGCGCCAGTCCCGGCCCGCCCGGCTTCAGCAGCGGGCGCGAGCCCAGGTGGATGCCGAGGGCGACCAGGGCGGCGATCACGACCAGCGCGAGCGCCACCACGATCCCGGCGCTGCCGCGTCGGGCGGCGAGGGCCTGGGCCCGGGCGTCCACGGGGGCGACCCGCAGCTGCACGGTCGTCGGGCCGCCCGGACCGGTCGGACCGGCCGGTGACGCCGTCGGAGGGCCCGAGCGCGGAGGTTCGGACGGCGGTCCGGTCCGCAGCTGGACGGTGCCGGGGTCCGTCCGCAGGTGGACGGTCGGCGGATCGGCGGGCCGCCCGAGCGCGGTGGTGGCCAGGTACTGCGCGAACGCCTCGTCGCCGGCGAGCAGATGGGCGACGGCGGCGGTCAGCAGGGACCGCGCCGCGGCGTCCTCCGGGCTCTCCTCGGCCGAGGCCAGCGCCCGCGCCCCCTCCGGCACCATCCGCAGCCGTGCCCGCACCACGTCCGCCACCGCCTGGTGCGGCCCGCCGTCCAGCAGCGCGCCCACCACGCCGGGCACCATCCCGCGGCCGTCCCCCATGGCAACTCCCCTTGCCGGCCCAGTCGTCGCCTCCACGATCCCGGACCGCCGGCCACTTCGTACCCCCGCCGAACGGAACGGAGACGCAACTGCAACCGCTCCCGGACGTTGCCGCTACGGAAGGGGCGGGAGGTAAGCAAGGGTCGGAACCGCCGGACGGTTCACCAGGGACTGACAGGACGGACGGGACGGACGGAGCCGCTTGATCGAGCGGTTCACCAGCCCTCCCTGCCGTCGGTGAGGCGGCGGCGCCACCACAGGTCGGAGCGCCACTGGCGTTGATCCGCGAAGGGATCCGGCAGAGTGCGTTCGAGGTATGCGGCGTCGAGAGCGGCCATCCGACGCCGCAGTTCCCCGCGAGCACGGGCGGGCAGTTGCCGCAGGACCCGGTCGAGGACGTCCCGCGCGTGCCGCACGTCGTCGAGGGAGCACCCACGGCACGAGCAGTGCGCTTCCTGCGGGTAGACGGTGCGGTGTCCCGGTGACAGTACGAAGGCCCGGTAGCGCCGCAGGGCCCGTTCCGTGGCACCCGGGTACACGTAGTAGTCCGTCGAGAGCATCTCGGCCCGATGTATCGCCAGACTGGAGGGGGTCGAGAGCCGGTGGATCCGGGCCGGCGGCGGGCCGTCCCAGGTGCGCGGGTCATGTCGTCGGTCGGCACGGAGCCGGCCGGGCCGGCTACGCGGCATCGGCCTTTCGGTATGCGGTCATGGAGGCCATCATGCCGTAGGCCCAGGGGGTCCTGCCATCCTCGCCGTCGTCCGCGGACCTCCGGGGCCGGAGCCCTTCCGCAACGCGCCGCACGCTCCTACCGTTGTGTCATGCAGCGTGTCCTGTTGGACAGGTCGGACCCGGAGGTGCTCGACCTGGTCCTCGCGGAGCGGGGCGGCTCGCTCCGGTACGCGCTCACGGCCGCGCTCCAGAGCGTGATCGCCGTACCGGTGCTGTTCCTGGTCGGCGCCTTGCTCTCCCTCCCCCTCGACATCGCCATGCTGTTCGCCGGCACCGGGTGGGGCCCGGTGTGGGAGGCGGCCGGGATCGCCGGTGGGGCGGGCGCGGTCATCGGGTGGGTGCTGATGGTCCGTGCGGTCTTCCGCCATGTGCACCGGTTGCGCTTCGCGCCCTCCGCCGAGCCGGCCACTGTCGTCCTCGTGCGGGGTGCCGGGGCGGACCGGCCGCTGCCGGTCACCGAGGTGCGACGGATCCGGATCGACCACTCCACCGAGGAGCCGTACGACGGCGACCGGGCCCCGAGGTCCGTCACCGTCACGCTGACCGTCCTGCTGGCACACGGCAGGCTCCCCCGGCTGTCCCTGCCCGAGGACACCGACACCGCCGCACTCCACCGCGAGCTGTCCGAGGCCCTTTCCCCCGCCGTCGCGGTGGACCTGCACGTCCGCCACCGCCGGCGCCCGGAACCGCCGCCCCCGGTCTCGCACCGGGCGGGGAGCAGCGGTTGGCTGAGCACGATCGGGCACGGCGGTTCGACCGGCAGTGGTGCCTGAGCTTCGCGGGTCAAGGCTCCGGCGAGGCGTGGGGGGCGGGCCGGGCCGGTGGGCGGGGGTCAGCGCAGGTCGAAGACCAGCCGGGCGGAGACCTTGCCGCCCAGTACCTCGTCGAAGCAGGCGTTGACCTCGTCCAGTCGCCGGGTCTCGCGGATCACCCGGGTCCGGCCGAGGGCGTGCAGGCGGAACACCTCGGCGAGGTCCTCGCGGGTGCCGACGATCGAGCCGATCACCTTGGTGCCGTTCAACACCGTCTCGAACACCGGCAGTTCGAGCTTCCCGCCGGCCGGGAGCGCCACCAGGACGAGTGTGCCGCCGCGCCGCAGCGCGCCGTACGCGGCCTGGAAGGAGGCGTTGCTGACGGCGAGCGCGATGGCCGCGTGGGCGCCGCCGAGCGCCTGGACCTCGGCCGCGACGTCCTGGCTGCGGGCGTCGAGGACGTGGTCGGCGCCGAGTTCGCGGGCCAGCGCGAGCTTGTCGTCGGTGACGTCGACGGCGATGGTCTCGGCGC
The DNA here is from genome assembly GCF_042796115.1 of Kitasatospora sp. NPDC056446. Lineage (NCBI taxonomy): Bacteria > Bacillati > Actinomycetota > Actinomycetes > Kitasatosporales > Streptomycetaceae > Kitasatospora > Kitasatospora sp. NPDC056446. Next base: position 25,118 of record NZ_JBHTRF010000029.1, read on the forward strand.
CGGAGATCCGGGCGTACTGCAGTGCGAGGTGGCCGAGCCCGCCGATGCCGGAGACCAGCACCCGGGTGCCGGGGCGGGCGCCGGAGACCTTGAGCGCCTTGTAGGTGGTGACGCCCGCGCAGGACAGCGGCGCGGCGTCGAGCGGGTCGAGGCCGTCGGGGACGGGGACGACGTAGTCGCCGTGCGCGAGGGCGTACTCGGCGTAGGCGCCGTCGACCGAGTAGCCGCTGTTGTGCTGCTGGAGGCAGAGGGTCTCCCAGCCGGTGACGCACTGGTCGCAGCGCCCGCAGGCGTCGGCGAGCCAGGGGATGGCGACCCGTTCGCCCACCCGGACGTGCCGGACCTCCGCGCCCGCCGCCTCCACGATGCCGACGCCCTCGTGCCCGGGGACGAACGGCGGGCTCGGCTTGACGGGCCAGTCGCCGTGCGCGGCGTGGATGTCGGTGTGGCAGAGGCCGGAGGCCTCGATCCGGACCCGGACCTGGTGGGCGGCTGGCTCGGGTACCGGGAGGTCCTCGACGACCAGCGGCGCGGTGAAGTCGTGGACGACGGCGGCCTTCATACGGTGCTCCCTCGGGCGTACGGACAGCTGCTGGTGGTGGCCGCGCGCGGGGCGCAGCCGCCACCAGCCTCACCCGATGGGGTGATCTTCGCCGCCCGGACTAGGCCGAACGAGTGATCATTCGTTCACGTATCCCCGCAGGTCGGCACGCCGGACCCCTGCGGGTCGGTGCGCCGGACCTCTGCGGGTCGGCACGCCGGAACCCCGCAGGTCAGCACGCCGGCCCCCACCGGTCAGCGCACCGGCATCGACATGTAGACCGCGCGCCGCCCGTAGCACTCGGGGACCGCCACCTCCCGGTGCGCGCGGTAGCCGATGATCCGCAGCAGGATGTCCGCGCCGCGCACCGCGACCATCGAGATCCGCTCGTAGCCCAGCTCCTCCGCCCGCTCCCGGAAGTACCGGATGAACCCCAGCGCGACCTCCCGGCCGCGCAGGTCCTCCGCGATCACCAGGTCGTGCACGTGCAGGTTGTCCGACGCGAACACCGCCTCCTCCGGCCGGCCGAGGTCCGGGCAGCGCATCGGCGGGTACGGCAGGCTCAGCAGGTAGCCGCGGACCGTGCCGTCCTGCTCCAGGACGAAGCAGGTCCGCGGTGAGGCGAGGGCGCGGGACTGCAGCGCCTCCCGGCCCTCCGACAGGCCGTCGGCCGCGTAGGCGTCGTGCTCCAGTGCGACGACGGCGTCCCAGTCGTCGTCGGCCAGGAGCCGGATCCGGAGGTCGTCGCTCACCCGGCCGCGACCTCCGGGGCGGTGCCGAGCCCCTCCGCGCGGGCGGCGGCCACCATGGGCGCCCAGGCCTCGATCAGCACCGCCCAGCGCTCGGCGTCCTCCTGCGCCTCGTCCAGGAGCTGCTGGCGCCTCCCGGCCACCACGTCCGCGAGCTCGGCGTACTTGCCGCCCAGCTTGCGGTAGGAGCGGTCCACGACGTCGAGGCAGTGCTCGTTCCCGGCCCGGTCCCAGTCGACGCTGCCCCGCACCAGGTCGAGGATCGGTCCGACCTTCAGTTCGTGCCGTTCGTCGAGCAGTCCGCGGCCGAGGTCGATCATCCCGCCGTAGACCGGGTACAGGTACAGCATCGAGAGCAGGAACTTGACGAACCGCAGCTGGTAGTTGATGAAGCCGGTGCCGGTGCGGCGCTCGGGCGTGTAGTAGTTGACGATGTGGCGGTTGTGGACGACGCCGGGCGTCCGGGAGTGGACCAGGGCGTGCAGCAGGGCGTAGTCGCAGCCGATGGTCTCGACCGAGGGCAGTAGCGGCAGCGCCTCGTAGGCCCGGTGGTCCAGGGCGATGTTGCACATGTAGACGTCCCAGATGTCCGGTACGCCGAGGACGGACTCGTCGGTGCTGAACGGCTCGGAGCCGGCGCCCTTGAAGGAGACCTCCACCATCGCGTCCCGGTCCTCGTCCGGCCAGACCGACGGGGTCCACAGGCGCACCAGGTCCCGGTAGACGGCCGGGTCCAGCTCGTGGATCTCGCTGATGTCCACGTTGAGTTCGCCGATGAAGGAGCCGCTGACCAGCATCACCGGCCTGTCCGCGTCGGCCGGGTCGAGATCGGAGCGGGACACGACGGCCGCCGCCTCGCCGGCCGGGCGGCCGATCGACAGCAGCTCGTGGTGGATCGGGAAGGCCTTCCGGCCGTCGACGACCTGGAAGTCCGCGTCGTCGTTGCGCAGGTGCACCGAGGTGCAGCCCAGGGCGGCCGCGCCCAGGAAGAGCCGGTTGACGCAGGATCCGTAGGCGGCGGCCCGCGGGAGCATCATGTCGACCAGCAGCTCGGGGTCGGCGGCGCCGGTGCGCTCGGCCACCCGACGGAAGAACTCCCGCTGCCGCTCGTTGCCGAGGTGGTGGACGACCACGCCGGGGGCGGGCTCCAGCGCGGCCGCGGCGGCCGCGTTCTCCGCGAACGCGGCGGCGTCGGTGGTGTCGAGGACGAGCAGGTGCACCTCGACCCCGAAGGTCGCGACGGCGTAGGCCGCCTCCTCGGCGAGTTCCGCGATGGTCTCGGGACACGGTCGCATGGTGGGCAGGGCGAGGCAGACTCTTTGCATGGCGGTGGAATCTCCGTCGGGTCGTCAGAATCGTTGCGGCGATGACGATATGAGTGCTTTGAGCGCCCAACCGTGGACTAGACCAGTGCCGAAGTCAACGATTGACAGGGAGGCTGCGTCGGGGTGGAATACGCCCCCGCCCGGCGGCCTTCCGGGGCCTCTCGGGCCCCCTTCCGGGCAGGGCGGAGCGCGGGTCCGGCGGCACTGGGTGCGGGCCCCCGGGTCCGTACACGGAGACGAATTCCCCTCACTGGTCCGAACGGCCGAGCGAGTCCGGGCGGTTCAACGCCGCCAATCGCGCCGACGGGGTCAATTCCCGTCGTGGACCTGCCGATACCCGCAACGACGTCATGACGCCGTTCGGAGGAGCCAGCATGCCCGAGCTGTGGCTGCCCGGTGCCGAGATCCACGACCTCGGCGACCACGCACCGACCGACCAGCAGTACCCGCCGAAGGCCATCGCCCACATCACCTGGGACCGCAACGCGACCGCCGCCGCGCCGCAGGACTGGTGCACCTACGAGGACCTGGTGAACTACTTCACCGGCAGCGGCGCCGGCGACGCGCCGCACCTGGTCTGGGACCCGTTCAGCGGCCGGACGGCGCAGCTGTTCCCGGCCGACTCCCGTTCGAAGAGCCTGCTCAGCCCCACCGCGAGCCCGACCCGCACCAACCGGGCCGGGCGCGTGGTGATCCAGATCGAGGCGGTGTTCTTCCCGTACTGCCGCTACCAGGGCCGGATCTACCCGCGACTGGTCGACACCCCCTGCGCGGGCTGGGACCGGATCCACGCCTGGATCGCCTCCTGGGGCGTCCCCGACCTGTGGCCGATGGGCCGGCCCGCCGACTTCTCCGGCCACCGCGACGAGACCGTGTGGGAGAGCGTCGGCGGCTGGTACGCGCACGCCCACGTGCCGTTCAACGACCACACCGACCCGGGCTCCTGGCCCGACCTCACGGCCGGCCCCGGCATCCCGGGCTCCCCGCCCTCGCAGCAGCACCCGGCGCCCCCGGCGGACTCCTCGCCCGCCCGCTACCAGGTCTCCATCAACGGCCTGGCGTACGGCTACGGCGCCCACGGCTACCAGGTGACGGCCGTCGGGCGGGCGCTCGTCGCCCGCGGCTACGGCGCCCACTACCGCTCCGGCCCCGGACCGGACTGGACCGACGCCGACACCGAGAACTACGCGGACTACCAGGGGAGCCTGGGCTACTCCGGACAGGCGGCGGACGGCGTCCCCGGCGAGGCCTCGCTGAACCGGCTGCTCGGCTACCTCCCCGGGCAGCGGACGGTGTCGGTCGCCCACGTGGTGGCCGCCGCGCAGACCGACCCGGGCGCGGAGCAGGGGCACCGGACGTACGGGGCCGAAGTGGCGCTCGTGGAACAGGCGCTGGCGGACGAGGGGCTGCTCGACCAGCGCTGGGTGGACGGCTCCTTCGGCACCCGGACGGTCTCCGCGTACGCCGCCTGGCAGCGGCGCTGCGGGTACCAGGCGGGGGCGGCGGACGGGATCCCCGGGCAGGCCTCGCTGGACCGGCTGGGCTCGGCGCAGGGCTTCGCGGTGACCGACTGAGCGGAGCGGCTCCTCGGGGTACTGCCGGGGGAGGCGTGTCGGCGCGTCCGGGCGGGGGCGCGTACTCGCCCGGGAGTAGCCGGGGTTACTCCCCTCGTCAGATGCCCGATGAGGGGCGGGCGGGGGAGTCTGGGGCCGTCCTCGTGGCCCTGACTCGAAGGAGGTACCCGTGCGCTCGTCCAGCAGAGCCACTGCCGGCGCCGCCGGCGCCGCTGGTGCTGCCCGTGCCGCCGGTCGTGCCGGTGGTGCCCGTGCTGCCGGTGAGGGAGGAACGGCCGGGCCGTCCCCCGGCGACCGGCGGCGGCAGGCGGGTCGCCGCCTGTCGCCGGGGGCGCGGAAACGGCTGGTCGTCCTGCACGTCGTCGCCTCGGTGAGCTGGCTGGCGCTGATGCTCTGCCTGCTCACCCTGGCGCTGGCGGCACTGACGACCGGGGACGCCGACCGGCTGCGCGCCGCGTACCGGGCGATGGGCCTACTCGGCGACGTCCTGGTCCTGCCGCTGAGCCTGCTCACCTTCCTGAGCGGGGTGGCCCTCGGGCTCGGCACCTCCTGGGGCCTGTTCCGGTACTACTGGGTGAGCACCAAGTTCTGGCTGACGCTCGGGGCGATGGCGGCCTCGGTCCTCGCCCTCACCGCCCGCTTGCACGATGCGGTGCGCGTGGCGGACGCGCATCCGACCGGCCCGATCCCGGTGGCGGAGATCGGCTTCGTCCGCTACAACGTGGTGATCGTCCCGGCGGTCGCCCTGTCGCTCTACCTCTTCAACGTCATCCTGTCGGTGTACAAGCCCTGGGGCCGGCGCCGCACGGCGGCGGCGGGGGGACGGCCGGGAGCCGGACGGGGTGCGAGGCCGGGGGCTGGTGCCGGGGCTGAGGTTGGAGCGGGGGCTGGTGCCGGTGCGGGGGCTGAGGCCGCGGCCCGGCGAATACCGGGCGCCGGCGCGGGTGGCTGAGCCGTCGGCCGCCGGGGCCTGGCCGGGGCCTGGCCGGGGCCTCTCCGGCAGGTCGCCCCGGGCCCTCGCCGGGGGAATGCCCGCCCGGGAGGCGGGCGTTGTCCACCGACGTGACCAGCAGCGCTACGCCCGTGACCAGGCTCTCCGTGCTCGACCGCTCCCGCACCAGACAGGGTGAGGAGCCGGCCCGGGCGCTGCGGGACACGGTGGCCTTCGCCCGCGAGGCCGAGCGGCTCGGGTACCACCGGTTCTGGGTCTCCGAGCACCACGGGGTGCCGGGGGTGGCCGGTTCGGCGCCCACCGTGCTCGCCGCGGCGGTGGCGGCGGCCACCACCCGGATCCGGGTCGGCACCGGCGGGGTGATGCTGCCCAACCACCAACCCATGGTGGTGGCCGAGCAGTTCGGGGTGCTCGCGGCGCTGTTCCCCGGCCGGATCGACATGGGTCTCGGCCGCTCGGTCGGGTTCACCGACGGTGTCCGGCGGGCCCTCGGGAGGGAGAAGGACTCGGCGGACGACTTCGGCGCCCAGCTGGCCGAACTGCTCGGCTACTTCGACGGCTCGCAGCAGGCGCACCGCGGTGTCCACGCCCGGCCGGCCGAAGGCCTGCACGTCCCGGCCTTCGTCCTGGCCACCGGCGCGGGCGCCGACCTGGCCGCCGAGGCAGGGCTGCCCCTGGTCATCGCCGCCCCGCGCGGGGAGGAACGGATGCTCGCGGCGATCGACCGCTACCGCGCCCGGTTCCGTCCCTCCGCGCAGGCCGACGAGCCGTACGTGGTGGTCTCGGGGACGGTCGCGGTCGCCGAGAGCGCCGAGGCGGCGCACGAACTGCTCGTCCCGGAGGCCTGGTCCGGCGCGTACTCCCGTACCCATGGCGAGTTCCCGCCGCTCGCCCCCGCAGCCGAGATCCGCGCCCGCTCCATGACCGAGCGGGAACGCGCCGCCTACGAGCAGTCGCTCAAGGGCCACATCGCGGGCACCCCGGAGCAGGCCGCCGCCGAGCTGGCCGCCCTGGTGGAGCGCAGCGGCGCGGACGAGTTCCTGGTCACGACCAGCAGCTACGACCGCGCCGCCCTGCTCGACTCCTACCGCCTGCTCGCCGAGGCGGTCGGCCAGGCCTGAGCCGGAGGTTCGACACCCGGTCGCGCGCTCGCCCCGGGCTCCGGGGGCCTCGGTCGCGCGCTCGCCGGGCCTCGCCGGGCCTTGCCGGCCGGGAGGGGCGCTCAGTCCGTGTCGGCCCCGGTGGTTCCGAGCCGCGCGTACACCTCAGGGCGCCGGGCCCGCAGCCGCAGCGCGATCCCGACACCCGTCAGGAACACCACCGGAACGGTCGCCACCAGCGGCCAGTTGACCGAGGGCCCGGCACCGGTGAACAGGTCGAGCCGCCAGACCACCAGGACCGTCGCCCCGCACAGCAGCACGGTGGCGGCAAGCGGCGCGACGGCCGTACGGAACACCCCGGCGCTCGCGGCGGCCGCCCGGTTGCGGCGGAAGAAGACGAACACGGCCAGCCCGGCCAGCGCCTGGAGGACCAGGATGCCAACGACGCCGGGGGAGTTCGCCCAGAGGAAGAACCGGTCGTACGGGTCGGCTCCGATCAGCGCCGCCACCACCACGGACACCGCCGCCAGCACCGACTGCACGATGCCGCCGATCCACGGCGAGCCGTGGCGCGGGTGGATCCGCCCGAGCGCGGCCGGCGCGGCCTGCTCGGCGGCCAGCGCGTACCCGTACCGGGTGATGGTGTTGTGGAAGGCGAGCAGTGCCGCGAGCAGGCTGGTGACGATCAGTACCCGCTGGACGTCGGTGGCCCAGCCGCCCACGTAGTCGGTCATGGCGGTGAAGAACATCCCGGCGGGGTCGGCGGTGGCAGCGGCGACGGCCCCGGCGTCGCCGAAGGCCTGGACGATCATCCAGGTGATGAAGGTGTAGAAGAGGCAGAGGAAGGCGATCGCCGCGAAGGTCGCGCGCGGCACGGTGCGCTGCGGCCGACGGGCCTCCTCGCGGTAGATCGCGGTGGCCTCGAAACCGATGAAGGCGGCGAAGGAGAGCCCCAGCACCCCGCCCATGCCCCCGGAGAACACCTGCTGCGGTGCGAACGAGGACAGGCTCAGGCCGTGCGCCCCGCCCCGGACGAGCACGGCGACGGCGAGCAGCAGCAGGATCCCGGTCTCGGCGACCAGTAGCGCCCCGAGCACCTTGGCCCCGAGGTCTATCGACCGGAAGCCGAGGAACCAGACCACCCCGACCCCGGCCAGCGCCCAGACCGGCCAGGGCAGGTCCAGCCCGAACAGGTCGGCGGCGGTGGTCCGGGCGAAGAACCCGAACGCGCCGAACATCCCGATCTGGATGGCGTTGTACGAGAGCACCGCGAGCAGGGCGGCGCCCAGCCCGGCGGGCCGGCCGAGACCGCGGGTGACGTAGGCGTAGAAGGCACCGGCGTTGCGGATGTGCGCGGTCATGGCGGTGAAACCGACCGCGAAGAGCGCCAGCACGACGCCGGTCACCAGATAGGCGGCCGGTGTGCCGATACCGCCGAAGGCGATCGCGAACGGTGCCACACCGGCCATCACGGTCAGCGGCGCGGCGGCGGCCACGACGAAGAAGACGATGTCGACGGTGCCGAGCACCCCGCGCTCCAGGGCCCCGGGACCGGCGGGGCCTCCGTCGGACGGTACGGGGTCGGATGGCGCGCGGTCGGACGGCACGCGGTCGGGCGGGCGGAGCGGGGAGGAGGTGGAGGAAGCGGAGGGCACGGGGGAAGCAGAGCGAGGCACATCGGAGGGCAGGTTCATGGGGGAGCTCTCCCGGGATCGTGCGAACGGGGGGAGGGGGAGGAGTGAGAGAGGGGAAGGGGTGGTCGGCAGCGCACACGCCTCGGCCGCCGACCGGGGAACGACGCACGGCCGCGATGGGGCACGGCCGTGGTGGGGCCCGGTCGTGCCGGGTGCGCCGTTCCTGCGGTGTACGGGGTGTGCGCCGCGTGCGCTGAACGGGCCGCGTGCGCCGCGTCAGCCGTTCGAGCCGTGTGTCCGCAGTCCGCCGAGCCAGGTGCCGACCACCTCGATCGAGGCCAGGCCGCTCGCCGGCACCGTGTACGGATCGACCGCCAGCTGCACCAGGTCGGCCCGCAGGCCCGCCCGCAGTACGCCCCACTCGGCCTCTTCGAAGGCCTGGTGCGCGACGCCCGCCGAGTACGCGGCCAGCGCCTCGGTGAGTCCGATCCGCTCCTCGGGGAGCCAGCCGCCCTCCGGCAGGCCGTCCGGGGTCTGCCGGGTGACGGCGGTGGCGAGCCCGGCGAGCGGCTCGTACCGGGTGATCGGCCAGTCGCTGCCGAAGGAGACCCGGGCGCCGTCGCGCAGCAGGGCGGCGATCCGGTACTGCCGGGCGCCGCGTTCGGGCCCGAGGCGGGGGAGGGTGAGCTCGGTCATCAGCGGGTCGGTCTGTGCCCACAGCGGCTCGAAGTTGGCGATCACGCCGAGTTCGGCGAAACGCGGCAGGTCGTCCGGGTGGACCAGCTGGACGTGCGCGATCACCGGCCGCCGGGCGCGCGGCCCGTTGCGGCGGGCGGCGGCCTCGACGGCGTCCAGGGCGATCCGCACGCCGTGGTCGCCGATCGCGTGGATGTGCGGCTGGAAGCCCAGCGCGTCCACGGCGGTGACGGCGTCCGCCAACTCGTCGCCGGTCCAGTTGGCGACCCCGTGGGAGTGCGGGCAGTCGCTGTAGGGCTCCAGCAGTGCGGCGGTGCCGGACTCGATGACCCCGTCCGCGAAGAACTTCACCGCCCGGGCGCTGAGCAGGCCGCGTCCGGCGGCGGCGACCCGGTCGCGGTCGGCGGTCAGACGCGGGAGCCGTTCGCGCCAGCCGTGCGGTTCGAGCAGCAGGGCGAGCCCGGCCCGGACCGGCAGGTCCTCCTCGGTGACGGCCGCCAGCCAGGTGTCCACTTGCGCGGGTTCGACCCAGGCGTCCTGCAGCCAGGTGACACCGGCGGACGCGAGCGCGGCGGTGCTCTCCCGCAGCGCGGCGACCTGCTCGGCCAGGGGCAGCGGCGGGACGAGGGCCAGGACGGGCCCGAGCGCGCCGAACTCGCGCAGGGTGCCGAGCGGGCTGCCGTCCGGTCGCCGGACGATCTCACCGCCCACGGGCTCCGGCGTGTCGGGCCCGTAGCCGGCCCGGCGCAGCGCCTCGGTGTTGGCCCAGCCGGTGTGGTGGTCGATGGTGCGAAGCAGGACCGGCCGGTCGGGGACGGCGGCGTCGAGTACCCGGGCGTCGAACAGCCCGCCCTCGGCGAGCCACGGGTCGACGCCGTCGCCGGTGATCCACTCGGCTTCGGGGTGGCGCCGCGCCCAGTCGCGGACGGCGGCCACGACCTGGTGCTGGTCGGCGCAGCCGCGCACGGGCACCCCGCGCAGACCGATGCCGCCGAGCAGTGGATGGACGTGGCCGTCGCCGAAGGAGGGCAGCAGGGCGCCGCCGTCGAGGTCGACGGTCTCGGTGCGTTCGTCGCGCAGGGCGAGCGCCGCGTCGCCGAGGGCGGTGATCCGCCCGGCCGTGACGGCGAGGGCGTGGGTGCGGGGGAGGGCGGGGTCTCCGGTGTGGATCCGGCCGCCGGTGAAGATCGTGTCGGCACGCATACGGGGGTGTGCGTCCTCTCCGGGGCAGGGCGGGCCGATGAGGACGGCCTGCCGAAACCGAATGGGGTTCGGTTACCGTAGGCGCGGCACCGGCGGGTGCGGAAGAGTTTTATTGAAAGCCATTCAGTAACACTTGGATCACGATGATCTCGGGTGGCCGCTGCCTGCGGGCCGAACGGACGCCCCCGAAGGTGAGGAACGGGCATGCCCAGGCCGCGCACACCCCTGCTGGACCGGCAGCGGATCGTGGACACCGCGCTGCGACTGGTCGACGAGGCGGGGGACCTCACCATCCCGGCCCTGGCCGGCGCCCTCGGGGTCAGCCCCTCCGCGCTCTACCACCACGTCACGGGCCGGGCCGAGATCGTCGCGCTGATGCGCGCCGAGCTGGTGCGCACGATCGGCGAGCAGTCGATGTGGGACCAGTCCTGGGACGCCGCGCTGCGCACCTGGGCGCACGCCTACCGGGATGCCTTCGCCGCGCACCCGGGTATCGTCCGACTGCTCGCCACCGCCCCGCTTGCCGAATCGTTCATGCACGAGCTGTACGAGCGGGCCGTCGCCACGCTGGAGGACGCGGGGTTCGACGCGCGGGACGTGATGGGCGTGATCACCGCCCTGGAGAGCTTCCTCCTCGGCTCGGCCCTGGATCTGGTCGCCCCGGACGTCATGGTCGACGCCGTCGACCGCGCTGCCACCCCGCGCCTCGCCGCCGCCCTGGACTCCGTGCCGGCCGGGCGCGAGCGTGCCGACCGGGCGTTCGAGCTCGGCCTCACGGCCCTGATCGACGGCTATCGGGCACTGCTGGACTGACCGCCCCCGCCCGCCCGGGAACGATTTCTGACCAGGCGTGATGACCTGCTAATGTTCTTCTTGTCGAGAGGAAATGATCTTCCGAAGAGAAGTTCGTCTCGAACAGGCGTCAGTGGTGCTACCAGAGCACGTCCTACTTTCAGTAGGAAGAGTCCGTGCGACCCGGGCCTGGCGCTCCGATTCGAAGGGGCTCGTTCCGTCAGCGGAACGGGCCCCTTCGTCATGAGACCCACTCATGGCCCGCGCCATGAGTCCCTCTCATGTTCCGCATCATGAACAACTCTCATGCCCTGTGTCATGAGCGCCCCTCATGCCCTGTGCCATGAGCGCCTCTCATGTCGTCGCCCGCCTCATGCCGCCGCCGATCGTCATGAGTGCGGCTCATGGCGCCCCTGCCGTGAACGCCCCTCATGGCCGAGCGGCATCATGTGTTCGGCTCTCGCAGACATGTCCCTTTATCGCACCTACGTGCCCGAAACCCTTCGGTGCGGCCGGGTATCGGCCAAGGTCCCGTGCCAGGTGGTCGACGAGCGCCGTTCCCGAACGATCGACGGGCCAGCGGGTTTGCCTGGCGTATGGACCTGACGTGTCGTCACACCTTGGCCGGAACTGGTCGTCCTTGGTGTGAATATGCCATTGGAATGTTCGTCATATGGAATCCGGCAGTAGCCTTCCGTGTCGAACCTGCCACTGCTGGTGGCGACCCGGCCGGTGCCGCGCAGCGCCCGGCCGCCCAGACCCCGTGAAGGAGCCGGTGTGCCGGGTATCGACGAATGTCTCTCCGGAGCGATGGCGATCTCCGGAGCCCGCTCCGCGAGCCTGGTCGACTGGGGCAGCGGGCTCACCCTCGGCAGCCTCGGGAGCAGCCCGACCGGCGAGCACGAGACCTCCGCCGCCGAGGCAACCGACTTGGTACGAGCGGCCGTTGAGAGCCAGACCTTCACGGTGGCGGAGGACCGGCGATCCCCGCTGGAGGACATCATCGTCACCGCCGGCCGCAGTTACCACCTGATTCGCTTCATCGACACCGTCTTCGACAGCAGGCTCGTCCTGCACCTCTGGTTGGACCGCGGCGAAGGCAACCTCGCCGCCGCCCGCTTCCGCCTCCAGGCGCTGGCCGAGGAGCTGGTGCTGGGATGAGCGCGAGCTACGTGACAGTCGATCAACTCCCGCCGGTCGTCACATTTCAGCCGCCCGCTCGCCGCGCGGTCCGCTGGCCGGCTCCCTGTACGACCCGCCGCCAGGCACCCGCGGCCCGCCGTACGGTCGCCTCCCGGCGGTGGGCCGTATGACCGCCGCCGCCGGCACCGTCCCGCCCCCGACGGAGTACGCCACGCCGAGGAGCCCGGGCGAGGCCCTCGCCCTGCTCGCCGACCGCCGCGCCACCGGCGCCCTGCACGGCCCGCTCGGCACCCTGCACCTGGTCGACGGCGAGGTGGCCGGCGCCGAGTCCCCCCGGGCGCCCGGCCTCGCCGACCTGCTCACCGGCTGCGGCCGGATCACCCCCGAGGGCTGGGCCGAGCTGATCGGTGCCCACGGCCTGCGGAGCCGGGTCGGAGAAGTGCTGGTCGAGCGGGGGCTGCTCACCCAGGGAGAACTCGAACTCGGTCACCTGGGAACCCTGTTCGACGCCGCCTTCTTCGTCCTCGCCGACCCGGGCGGCGGTGTCTGGCGCTTCGAGTCCGACGCCCGGCACTGGCTGGGGCCGGTCGCCACGGTCGACCCGGACCGGCTCCATCGCGAGGTTGAACGCCGACGCCGACTGCTCGACCGGATCTGGCCCTGGGGGCAGTTGGACACCGCACCGGTCCGCCCGGTCGAGCACAGCCGTCGTGCGTCCCACCGCCCGGCCGGCCGGCGGCGCCGCGAACTGCTCGACCACGCCGACGGCCGAAGAACCCCGGCGGACCTGGCCCGGCTGCTCGGCCGCTCCGGCTTCGGCGTCACGGCGGACGTCCGCCGCCTGGCCGCCGCCGGGCTGCTCGACGAGTCCCGGCCTGCCGCCCCGCCGACCCCGGTCCGGCCTGCCGCCCCGCCGACCCCGGTCCGGCCTGCCGCCGCCGCGCCAGCCGCCGACGCCCCGGTCGCCCCCGCCGCCGACAGCGGACGGCCGCTCGGCGGCCTGCACCGCCGGATCCCCGGCGCCACCCTGCGTGGCGCCCCCACCCCCGTCCCCGTCTCCGTCCCCGGCGCCACCGTCCCCGGTTCCCCCGTCCCCGGTTCCCCCGTCCCCGGCGCCACCCAGTGCGGCCAGGCCGCCGAGGTCGTGCCGGAGAGCACCGCCCGCCCCGAAAGCCCGCCCACCCCGGCAGCGGCCCACCCGCTGACCGTCCCCGACCCGGACATCGCGCTGCTGACCCGGGTCCGAGACCTTCTGGAGGCCCGACTTTGACCCACTCCCCGCCCGCGACCCCGTCGTCCCGGCCATGAGGCGGGCGCTCAAGCAGCGTGTCGGAAGGAGACAACTGATCGCCTTGGAGACCGAGCTGCTCGCCGAACTCCGCGCCGTCAAGCACCGCGTCCCGCACCTCGCGGGCGGCCTGGTGGCCAGCGTGGACGGTCTGCTGGTCGCGCACGACACCCACGGGACGGAACCGTCCGGCCTGGCCGCGATGACGGCGGCCTCACTCTCCCTGGCCCAGCGGCTCGCCGACGCCACCGGCCAGGGCGAATTCCGGGAGTCGCTGGTGCGCGGCGAGAACGGCTACGTCGCCACCTACACGGCCGGCGGCAGCTGCGTGCTCACGCTGCTGGCGCATCCGGACGTCAACGTCGGCCGACTCCACCTGGAGGCCCGTCGCAGCGCCCAGCGGATCGCCGGGCTGCTCAACGACTCGCTCCTGCCCAAGGACCCGCGCGAGGCGGGCTGACCCGAGCCACCCACCGCACCACCCGGAAACCCCACCACCACAACACCACCACCACACCACCGAGAGGGAGTTACCCATGACCGACGCACCCGGCGCGCTCAAGCAGGCCATGACCACCATCGAGGGCGCCATCGGCGCGGCCCTGGTGGACTACAACAGCGGCATGGCGCTCGCGACCCTCGACGGCCCCGGCGGCCTCGACCTCAACGTGGCCGCGGCCGGCAACACCGACGTGGTCCGCGCCAAGATGCGCACCATGGACATGCTCGGCCTCCAGGACGGCATCGAGGACATCCTGATCACCCTGTCCAGCCAGTACCACCTGATCCGCCCGCTCGCGGGCCGGACCGGCAAGGGCCTCTTCCTCTACCTCGCGCTGGACAAGGGCCGCGCCAACCTGGCCATGGCCCGTCACCAGCTCACCAAGATCGAGGCCGACCTGGAGGTCTGACGCCCACCCGCGCCCGACTGCGGGCGCTCGCGCGCAGCCGCGCGCACCGGAGGAGTCCCCGGCGGAGGCTCAGGCCCCGCCGGGCTCCGTCCCGGGTTCGCACCCTCTCCCTGGACCTCCCCAACGGCCCCCGGCCCTCCCGACGGCCCCCGGCCCCTGCTTCAGGCCTCGCGCCAGGCCCCGTTCCAGGGCTCGACCCCGGGTTCGGTCCCGGGTTCGGTCCCGGGTTCGACTCCAAACTCCGTCCACCGGACCTCGCCGCCCGGCAGCCCCGCGCACACCGCACCGCCGACGGCCAGCACGCTCCACGGTGCCAACAGCGCGTGCGGCGGGACGGACAGCGCGCCGCCCCCGGCGAAGCCCAGTTCCAGTCCGCCGGCCAGGGTGATCCGGGCGGCGTCGACGGTCCGCCCGACCAGCGCCAGCAGCGCGGGGCTCGGCCGGAAGGTCAGTGCCGGGAAGAAGTGCCCGACCTCCTCGGGCGCGGCGAACGACGGCGCGGCGAAACGGAATTCGTGCGCCACCCGGACGGTCACCTCCCCGTCCAGTCGCAGGTCCAGCCGCCCGCCGCCGCTGACCGACTCGACCCGACGGCCGGTCAGCACCTCCGTGATCGTGTTCCGCATGCCCCCAGTGTGTCCCAGCCGGGGCCCGGTGATGCGCGTCCACCCACCCCGTGGCCGGCCCGGCGAGCCGCCCCAGCCCTCCCGGCCCGCAGCCCTCCCGGCCCGCAGCCCTCCCGGCCCGCAGCCCTCCCGGCCCCCAGCCCTCCCAGCCCGCAGCCCTCCCAGCCCGCAGCCCTCCCAGCCCCCGCCTCCGGTCCCCGCCCCGCCGCTACCCGGTGACCGTCCCGGCGACCGGCCCGGCGGCCTGTCCACGCACCAGCTCCGCCGGTCCGCCCGCCCGCTCCCGGGCGATCAACGCGGCGGCGGTGCGGTCCCAGGACGGCCCGGTCAGCAGCGCCCGCGCCTCCTCCGGAGCGCAGAGCCGCCACTCCACCAGCTCCTCCTCCGGCAGCACGATCGAGTCGAGCATCCCGTCCGTCACCGTGCCCCCGTCGTACACGTACACCAGTACGGCGGTGTCCTCGCCGGTCGCCGGGTCGGCCTCCGGGTCGGCCAGCGTCCCGGGCTGCCAGTCCAGGGCGAGCAGCGGCCCGGGCTCGACCTCCCACCCCAGTTCCTCCCGGACCTCCCGCCGGGCCGCCGCCCGGGGCATCTCCCGGTCCGCCTCGACACCGCCGCCCGGCAGCGTCCAGTGCGGCACCAGGCCGCGCGGCCCGTCCCACGGCCGCAGCCGTACCAGCAGCACCCGCCCGGCGGCATCGGTGAACAGGGTCCGCGCCTTGGCCCGGATCCGGGGCAGGGTGGCGTAGTAGGTCTCCCGGTCCATCGGCGGGTCCGGCCGCTGTCCGGTCTCCGGCTTCAGTCCCGGGGCGGCGGCCGGCCCGAGGTACTCGGGCACCGGTCCGTCGCCGGGCAGCACCCGCAGCGTGTGCCCGACCGGCCGGCTGTCCTCCAGTTCCAGCGGCCCGGCCGTGCGCGGCGCCCGCAGGCAGGCCGTCACCCGGCGGGACAGCAGGGGCGGCAGCGCGTGCCCCGCCAGTTCGGGGGTCAGCCACGTCCAGCCGCCGATCTCCGCCGCGTCCGGCCGGATCGTCGCCGCCTGCCGCTCCGTCAGCGGGTCGGCCCAGTACAGGTACGCCACGATCGGCGGACGGCCGTCGTACAGCGCCCAGTCGACGCAGGCCAGCGGCCCCAGTCGGGGCGTGAACCCCAGCTCCTCCCGGATCTCCCGTACCGCGGTCTCGCGCGGGGACCGGTCCGTCGGCTCCCACCCGCCGCCCGGGATCGCCACCGGGTGCTTCCGGTCGTACGGCAGCCGCACCACCAGCAGGCGCCCGTCCCGGTCCGGGAACAGCACTCCCGCCGCCGCCAGCAGCCCCCGCCCACCCGCGTCCGCGCTCTCCACCCCGGCCTGCTCCACCCCGGCTCCCTCCGCCACGCCCTCCGGGCCGCACCCTCCGGCCGCGCTCTCCTCGGCCACGACTACCCGCGCCACTCCCATGGTTCCCACCCGGCCGCCGCGCCGATCACCACCGTCGGGTGATCCGGGGACGACCCTTCCGGCCGGGCGGTGGCCCGGGCCCGCCCTCACCAGGCCCGAGCCACCTCATCCGGCCCGGGCGTGCCCTCACCCGGCCCGAGCCTCCTCACCCGGCCCGAGCCTCCTCACCCGGCCCGAGCCTCCTCACCCGGCCCGAGCCTCCTCACCCGGCC
The DNA here is from genome assembly GCF_042796115.1 of Kitasatospora sp. NPDC056446. Lineage (NCBI taxonomy): Bacteria > Bacillati > Actinomycetota > Actinomycetes > Kitasatosporales > Streptomycetaceae > Kitasatospora > Kitasatospora sp. NPDC056446. Next base: position 41,305 of record NZ_JBHTRF010000029.1, read on the forward strand.
CGAGCCTCCTCACCCGGCCCGAGCCCGCTTGCACCCGGCCCGAGCCCGCTTGCAGCCGGCCCTGGCCCGCCCTCACCCCAGCGACGCCAGCGCCTGCGCCGCCGCCCGCGCCATCTGCTCGTCGTGCCGCGCGCTCGCGCCGCGCAGCCGGGTGACCGCCTCGGCGGCCGCGAGTGCCAGCAGCCCGGGCAGCAGGTCGGTGCTGCGCGCGGCCAGCCAGCGGGTGCCCCGGGTGGCCATCCACCAGAGGTCGGCGGCCGGGCCGGGTGGGGGCTCGGCCGGTGCGGCGGCGGGCGGCGGGCCGAGGGGGTGGCCGGCGTCGGTGAGCAGCCGGTGGTACTGGCGGGCGATCAGGTGGTGGCCTTCGGCGCTGGGGTGCAGGCGGTCCACGCTCAGCAGCTGCCGCCGCGCGAGCCACGGAAGTTCGGCGAGGTGCAGGTGCACCGCCCGGTGGCGTGCGGTGAGGGCGTGCACCACGGTGTTGACGGCCCGCATCCGGCGGGCCAGCGGGCGGGCGAGCGGCGCCGGGAGCCGGAGCAGGGTGCCGGGGTCGGGTAGGCAGGCGGTCAGCAGGACCGCCCCGTGGCCGGACAGTTCGCCCAGGGTGGCGTCCAGTTCCAGGGTGGTGCGCCGGATGTCGAAGCCCGCCCGCAGGGTGTCGTTGCCGCCGACCACCACGGCCGCCAGCTGGGGCCGCAGGGCCAGCGCCTTCGGAAGCTGACGGTTCGTCAAGTCGGCTGTCAGCGCGCCACTGTAGGCCAGGTTGGTGAACTCGGCCTCCCGTCCCTCGGGGGCGAGCGAGCCCGCGAGGACGGCGGCCCAGCCGCGCCACTTCTCGCCCACCGCGTCGCCGACGCCCTCCGTCAGCGAGTCCCCGAGGGCGACGAACCGCACCAGCTCGCCCGCCGGCGAGCGCCCTTCCGACAGGCGGTCAGGACCAGTGCCGAGCATGCTCATTCCGACCCTCCTCCACCGCGCCGGGGTTCCGTGCCCCGTGGGCCGCCAGGAACGCGGCCACCGCCGCCGGCCAGCCGTACCGTTCGGCCCGCGCCCGGGCGGCAGTCCGCCGGGCGTCCTCCGGCCGGTCCAGCAACTGCCGTACGGCCGAGGCGAATCCGCTGCCCGAGTCGTCGGCGGCCACCCCGGCGAGCCCGACCAGTCCGGGCAGTGCGGAGGCGCGGCTGACCGCGACCGGAGTCCCGCAGGCCAGGGCCTCCATCGCGGCCAGCCCGAAGGTCTCCACCGGGCCCGGGGCGAGTACCACGTCCGCGCAGCCCAGCAGCCGGGCCACGGCCTCCCGCCCGCTCAGGTGCCCGAGGAAGCGCACCGGGACCCGCAGCCGGGCCGCCTTGGCCGCCAGCCGCTCCCGCAGCGGTCCGGTCCCGGCCACCACCAGGACGGCGGGCAGTAGCCCGGCCCGCAGCGCGGCCAGGGCCTCGATCGCCCGCTCGGGCCGCTTCTCCGCCGAGAGCCGCGAGCAGAGCACCAGCAGCACCTCGTCCGGTGCCGCGTACCGGGCCCGTTCCGACGCCCGGTCGGCCCGCGGGAGCGGCCGCAACGCGTCCAGGTCCACCCCGAGCGGGGCCCGGACGAGGTTCGGGGCGCCGATCCGCCGGAACTCCGAGGCGGCCCAGTCGGTCGTGCAGAGCACCGAGTCGTACGCCCGCGAGGTGGCCGCGTTGAGCCGGTCGGCGGCGCCACCCGCCAGTGGCCCGGGCAGTCCCCAGGTGCGCAGCAGCCCGGTGGCGCTCTCGTGCGACACCATCACCGAGCGCACCCCGTGCCGCCGGGCCCACCCGCCGGTCCAGCGCAGGGTGGTGCGGTCGGACACCTCCAGCCGGTCGGGGGAGAGCCGGGTCAGTTCGGCGGACACCGCCCGGCGGTCGGTGAGCAGCCGGTAGCCGCCGCTGGCCGGCAGCGGCGTCCCGGGCAGGGTGACCACCAGGCCCTGCTCGGTCTCCTCCTCGTTGCGGCGCTCCCCGGGCACGATCAGCACCGGCCGGTGCCCGGCGGCCCGGTACCCGGCGCCCAGGTGCCGCAGCGCGGTGCGCAGGCCCCCGGAGACCGGGGTGACGAAGTTGGCGAGCCGGACGATCGTCAGCGGTTCGCCGTTCGGGACGGTGCTCATGCCGGCAACTCCTCCGCCAGCGCGTCCTCGGCGACGACGACCGCGGCCGACGGCACCGCCTCGCCCGCCACGGCCTTGACCGCCACCGTCGGCACCGCCTCGCCCCCCACCGCCTCGACCGCCGCCGCCGACTCCTCCGTCGCAGGGACCCCCGCCCCCCGGTGCTCCGCCAGCACCTCGGCGTAGTGCCGCAACAGCAGGTCCCCGACCGCCTCCCAGGTGCGCGCGGTCACCTCCGCCCGCCCGGCCTGCCCGTACGCGGCCCGCCGCACCGGATCGGCGGCCAACTCGGCCACCGCCCGGGCGACCGCCGCGCCGTCCCGGGGCGGCACCAGCAGACCGGTGCGGTGGTGCGCGACCAGGTCCAGCGGACCGCCCGCCGCCGGGCCGACCACCGGGACCCCGCTGGCCATCGCCTCCTGGATGGTCTGACAGAAGGTCTCCAGCGGGCCGGTGTGCACGAACAGGTCCAGCGTCGCGAAGCAGCGCGCCAGTTCCTCGCCCGTCCGCCGGCCCAGGAACACCGCGCCGGGCATCGAGGCCTTCAGGCCGGGCGCCGAGGGGCCGTCCCCGACCACCACCACCCGGACGCCGGGCAGTGCCGAGGCGGCCGTCAGCAGGTCGACCCGCTTCTCCGGGGCCAGCCGCCCCACGTACCCGACCAGCACCTCCCCGCCGGGCGCGAGCGCCCGGTGCAGCGCCTCGTCCCGGTGCCGGGGGTGGAACCGGGCCGAGTCCACCCCGCGCGGCCACAGCTGCACCCGGGGGACCCCGTGCGCGGTGAGGTCCTGCGCGGCCGGGGTGGACGGCGCCAGCGTCCGGGCGGCCGCCCGGTGCACGGACCGGATCCGCCGCCAGGCGGCGGCCTCCCCGAGCCCCCGCCCGGCCCGGTAGGCGTGCGCGTACCCGGCGAGGTCCGTCTGGTAGACGGCCACGGCGGGGACCCCGAGCCGTGCCGCCACCTGTGCCCCGCGCGCGCCCAGCACGAACGGGCTGGCCAGGTGGACGATGTCCGGCCGGTGCGCGGCGACCGCCGCCGCCAGCTGGCGGCTCGGCAGCGCGATCCGCACCTGCGGGTACCCGGGCAAGGGCACGGACGGGATGCGCACCACGGGGATCTCCGCCGCCTCGGCACTCCCGAAGGTCTCCGGCGGGCACTCCGCGCCCCGCGCCGGCGCGGGGGTGATGACGAGGGGCTGGTGGCCCCGGCGGACCAGATGCTCGGCCGTCCGCAGCACGCTGTGGGCGACCCCGTTGACCTCGGGAGGGAAGGATTCGGTGACGATGACGACACGCATGCCAGTGTTGTGTCCGGGTCCGGCATGCACCCGGCCAAAGGGATCTGTCGTACAAGCGAACGCGGGTCGGCGATTTGTGCCGCCGACCCGCGTCCCCCACTGCCTGTCCTGCCACCCGGTCTCACACCGACCCGGCGGACTCCTTCAACTCCGCGTACGGCGCGAGCCTGCGGATCGACTCGATGCTCCGTAGGCAGTCGTCCTTGCTCTCCTCCGGGTCCCCGGTCACCACGACCGACCCGTTGCTCGCCTTGAGCCGGAACCGGTGCATCCCGCTCTCGTCCGTGTACAGCTCGAACCGTCCAGCCATGCCTGTCGACACCTCTCGCTCAACCGACCCCCTCGCACCGCACCGTAGGTCGGCCCCCGCCACCCCGCCCCCCGACCGGGGCATCCGAGTCACACCGGCGGTGCGGGGCCCGGGGCCGTGTGCCGTTGCGGCGGGGGTCGGGTCAGCAGCCGTTGAGGATGCCGGTCAGCGCGGTCTTCTCGGCACTGTCGACGCTGAGGCCGTAGTACTGCTTGACCTGCACCCAGGCGCGGGCGTAGGTGCAGCGGTAGGAGGCCTGGGGGAGCCATTCGGCGGGGTCGCGGTCGCCCTTGGAGCGGTTGCTGCTCGCGGAGACCAGGAGCAGCTGGGGGCGGCTGATGTCGTTGGCGAAGGCCTGGCGCTGGGGGGTGGTCCAGGCCCAGGCGCCGGAGGCCCAGGCCTCGGAGAGCGGCACCAGGTGGTCGACGTCGAAGGACGAGGCGTTGGTGGTGGTGGCGTTGTCGTACGGCGAGGACCAACTGCCGCTGGTGGCCTTGCAGGAGGTGTCGGTGGCGACGTTGGTGCCGTCCCGCTTGACGACCCATTCGCGGGTGTCGCAGGTGCCGCTGATGGTGATCCAGGTGGGGAACAGCGTCCGGTCGTAGGTGTCCCCGTGGGTCTCGGCGGTGGCGGGCATCGCGGCGAGGTAGGCCTGCGCGGTGGCGGCGGAGATCGGGGTCGGCAGGGCGGCCTGGGCGGGGCTGCCGGCGGTGAGGACGGTCGCGGCGGCGAGGGCGGCGACGGTCGGGACGAAGGTCAGGTACCGGCGTATGGACGCGGTGGGGGCCATGGCGAACGCTCCATCATCAGATCGGATGAACTGCTGAGTTGCGTGCGCCAGTGTGGCGAGCCCGGGACTACGCGGGTAGACCCGGGAAGTGAAATCTTCGTGGACGTCGGACCCGTACCGGTCGTCTCCCGGACAAGTCCGGCACTCGGCAGGGGAGTTCACGGCCTCCCGGTTCGCACCGGGAGGCCGCTCGCACTTGGTCGGTGCCGGTGCCGGTGCCGGTGCCGGTGCCGGGTCGGCGTCGGGGCCGGGGCTGGCCCCGACCCGGGCGGGCCGGAGCCCCGGCCGGGGTCAGGCCCGGCGCCGGCCCGCCATCCAGACGTAGACCAGGATCCCCGCGAAGAGGAACAGGACGCCCTGGTACACGGCGGCGTAGCCGGCCCCCGCCAGCAGCCAGAGGGAGAAGGCGAAGGCGCCCAGGCCGAGGACGGCGTCGCGGACGAGCCGGCCGTTGTCGACCTTCTCGGTGGCGCCGCGGACCAGCCAGTACAGCTGGGCGGCGGTGGAGAGCAAATACGGGACGGTGGCGGTGAAGGTGGTGACCAGCACCAGGATGTCGAACGCGCCCTTCGCGCCGCTGGCGAAGTTGAGGACGGTGAGCGCCGAGGCCAGGGCCACGCTGACCAGCACGCCGAAGGTCGGCACACCGCGCCGCTCCTTGGCGAAGGCGGCCGGGAAGAGCCCGTCCTTTGCGGCCGCGTACGGGGCCTGGGCGGCCAGCAGGGTCCAGCCGTTGAGGGCGCCGGTCATCGAGACCAGTGCGGCGACGGCGATCACCGTGCCGCCCCAGGAGCCGCCGAACATGGCGTTCACGGCGTCCGAGAACGGTGCGGTGGAGTGGACGAGCCGCTCGTGCGCCACGCTGCCGAAGACCGCCAGCGTGCCCAGCAGGTAGACCACCGCCGCGCCGGTGGTGCCGAGCACGCTGGCCCGGCCGACGTTGCGCTCCGGGTCGCGGACCTTGCCCGCGCTCATCGCGGCCGACTCCACGCCCAGGTAGCTGAACAGCAGGATCGCCGCGGCGGCGGTCATGCCGCCCGCCCAGCCCTGGCCGTTGGCGTCGAAGGGCCCGAGGTTCTTCGGATCGAAGAAGAACAGTCCGCCCACCGACACCAGCAGTAGCGGGATGAACTTCAGTACGGTGGAGACGAGTTGGACCGCTCCGACGTAACGCGTCCCGGCCAGGTTCGCCAGCGCCGGCAGCCACTGGAAGGCCAGTGCGGCGGTGATGCTGAGCGCCATGGAGTGGCCGACGGGGGGCAGCAGCACGCCGAGGTAGCCGACGGCGGCCACGGCGAGCGCGGCGTTGCTGACCCAGGTGGTGATCCAGTACGACCAGGCGGACAGGAAGCCGGCGAAGTCCCCGAAGGCCTCGCGGGCGTAGACGTACGGCCCGCCGGTACGCGGGTTGCGCCGCGCCAGCTGCCCGAAGACCAGCGCCAGCGCGATCGCGCCGACGGTGAGCACCGCGAACGCGAGCAGGCTGACCGTCCCGTACGGTGCCACGGCGGCCGGGATCATGAAGATGCCGCCGCCGATGATGTTGCCCATGACCAGGGCGGTGGCGGTCACCAGCCCGAAGCGGCCGTTCTTCGGAGGGGTGGGTTCGGCCGGGTGCGGGGCCGGGGTCGCCGGGCCGTCCGGTCGGGTCGCCTGCCGGGGTGCGGCGGGACTGGTCTGCATGGAGGTGCTGCGCCTTTCGTGGTCCTGCTCGGGCTCCGGCGCGCGCTCGGTGGAGCGGGGTGGGGCGCGCGGAGCGACCGTTCATGCTCGGACCAGGCGACACCTTGCACCAAATCGACAGGATTTGTTCAGTTCGCCGGGTGCTTCACCGCAAGTCTTGCGGTGGCGCGGCAGTCGGACGGGCACTCGTCCGGAGCCCGCGTACGGCCGTTCGACCGGGTGCGCGGCGGGGCCGCCCCGTTCGTCCGGTCGGGGGAGTCGTGTCACCCGAATGCCTGATTCGGGTTGCGGCGCCGCCGGGTTCGTGCGGGTTCGTGTGCAAACCTGAGTCGGTGCCGCGGGGTTGCCGGGTGTGTTCGTGGCCGACCCCGGGGCGCTCCCTCATGCCAGAGACCACCCAAAGGACATTTGATGTCGCTTCGTGGAAACATCCGCAAGCTCGCCGTGATCGCCGCCGTGACCGGCGCCGCCGCCTTCGCGGCGCCGGTGCCGGCGATGGCTTGGAACGCGTCGCACTCGTCGACCGGGGCGAGCCTGGAGTCGGGCTCGGCCGGTGTCGGCCTGTTCGGCCCGCACGCCACCTGGCTCAACGTCCACGAGCACACCGAGGACGACTGCATCGGCGACTCCTGATCGAGGCCCCGGGCCCGGGAACCGCCACGGCGGCTCCCGGGCTCACCGCTGCCCGCTCCCGGCTCCCGGGCCCAGCCGCCCGGGCCACCACATGTGCCGGTCCAGGTCCATGGTGAGCGCGGTGACCAGCACCGAGCGCACCACCAGGGTGTCCAGCAGCACGCCGAGGGCGACCGCGAAGCCGATCTCGGCGAAGCCCACGATCGGCAGGGTGCCCAGGACGGCGAAGGTGCCGGCCAGGATCAGCCCGGCGGAGGTGATCACCCCGCCGGTCGCGGCGAGCCCGTTCAGTGCCCCCTGCCGGGTGCCGTGCTGGGCGGACTCCTCCCGGACCCGGGTCATCAGGAAGATGTTGTAGTCGATCCCCAGCGCGACCAGGAACACGAAGACGAACAGCGGGAACGCGTTGTCCTGGCCCTGGAAGTGGAAGACGTGCGCGAAGAAGAACGCGCTGATCCCGAGCGCCGCCGCGTACGAGAGCACCACGGTCGCGATCAGCACCAGCGGCGCGGTGACGGCCCGCAGCAGGACGGCCAGGATCAGCAGCACCACGCCGAGGACCAGCGGGATGATCGCCCGGTTGTCGTTCCCGGCGGCCCGCCCGGCGTCCAGCACGACGGCGGTGCTGCCGCCGACCTTGGCGTTCGCGTCCGGCACGGCGTGCACGGCGGTCCGCACCCGGTCGACGGTGTCCTTGGCGGCCTGGCTGTCCGGCGGGTCGGCGAGGGTGGCCTGGAACAGTGCCTGCCCGTCGTGGACGACCGGGGCCGTGGTGGCCGACACCCCGGCCGTCGTGCGGGTGGCGTCCCGTACGGCGGGGGCTGCGGCGGCGGTGGAGATGATCGTCAGCGGCGCGCCGGTGCCGCCGGGGAAGTGCTGCTCCAGTACCTGCTGCCCGACCACCGAGTCCGGCTTGCCGGTGAACGTCCCGGCCGTGCCGAGGCCGTTGGCGTCGAGGGAGACCAGTCCCACGCAGCAGGCCGCGAGCGCGAGCGCCGTTCCGGCCCAGACCTTGCGCGGGCGGCGGCCGATCCACGCGCCGATGTGCGCCCAGCGGCCGGTCCTGGTCGGTTCGGGGGTGCCGTACCCGGGCCGGACCGGCCAGAACACCCAGCGGCCGACGATCACCAGCAGTGCGGGCAGCAGGGTCAGCATGGCGGCGAGGGCGACCACGACGCCGATCGCGCAGACCGGGCCGAGGCCCCGGGTGGAGTTCATCTGGGCGACCAGCAGGCAGAGCATGGACGCGACCACGGTCGCGGAGGAGGCGAGGACGGCGGGCCCGGCCTGGTGCAGGGCGAAGGCCATCGCCTCGTGCCGGTCCTCGTGGCGGCGCAGCTCCTCGCGGTAGCGGGCGGTGAGCAGCAGCGCGTAGTCCGTCCCGGCGCCGAGCACCAGGACGATCAGGATGCCGGCGCTCTGCGCGTTGACGGTCAGCCCGGCGTGCTTGGCGAGGAGGTAGATGAGTGCCTGGGAGACGGTCAGCGCGCCGGCCGCCGAGATCAGCGGCAGGGCCCACAGCACGGGGCTGCGGTAGGTGAGCAGCAGCAGGATGATCACGACGCTGACGGTGGCGGCGAGCAGTGAGCCGTCGATGCCGGAGAAGGCCGCGGCCTGGTCGGCGGCGACCCCGCCGGGGCCGGTCACATGGGTGGTCATGCCGTGGCTGTCGGCGGCGGCGGTCCGGCGCAGCTGGTCGACGGCGGGCTTGAGGTCGTTCCAGCCGTTGCTGCCGATGTCGATCGGCACGACGGTCTGCATCGCCTGGCCGTCGGCGGAGACCACCGGCCCGACCACCGGCCCGACGACATGCGGCACGGCGGCGAAGCCGACGGCGTCGCGGGTGGCCACGGCCCGGTCCTCGGGGGTGATGCCACCGGTCCGCTGGTACACCACGACGGCCTGAGCGGTGTCCACCGGCTGGAAGGCCCGTTGCTCGTTCAGCACCTGGGTGGACTCGGCGTTGCCGGGCAGCCAACTGGACGCCTGGTTGTCCTCGGCGCCCATGAGCTTGCCGGCCAGCGGGCCGAAAGCCACCAGCAGCACCAGCCACAGGGCCAGGACCACCCACTTGCTGCGGCGTCCGCACGGCAGCGCGGCGAGTTTCCGGGTCGGGGACATCCGAGACCCCCTGGGAGGCCGGCGGCAGAGACTCGTCCAGCCTGCCACCGGCCCGGTCATCCGGCAGCTCAGCCGGGGCCGCCGTCAGCCCCCGCTCCCGTCAGCCCCCCGCGTCCCTGCCGGGCCCGTTGTCCGCCCGCTCGCGCGGTCCGCCCCCGCCGCTCCCGCGGCCTCAGGCCCGGACCGCTGCCCGCTCCCGAAGCTCCTTCAGCACCGCGATGTCCATCGCGTGCCCGGTGCCGTCCCCGCCGTGCTTGCGGTCCGGGGTCTCCACCAGCAGCGGCACACCGGCCGTCTCCGGGTGCTCGAACAGTTCCCGGAACGGCTCCGCGCCGATCATCCCGGCGCCGATGTTGGCGTGCCGGTCCTTGCGGGCGCCGACGACGTCCTCCGAGTCGTTGGCGTGGATCAGCCGCAGCCGGCCCGGACCGGCGGCGGAGGCCAGGGCGTCCAGGGCGGCCGTCACCCCGCCGGGCACCGCGAGGTCGTGCCCGGCGGCGAAGGCGTGGCAGGTGTCCAGGCAGACGCCCACCTTCGGGTGGCCGTCCAGCGCCTCCACGTACTCGGCCAGTTCCTCCAGCCGCGAGCAGAGCGAGCTGCCCTGCCCGGCGGTCGGCTCCAGCAGCAGCCAGGGCGCGTCCTCGCCGAGAGCGTCGAGCTCGTCCAACAGCGGCCGTACGTCCGCGCGGACCTGCGCCATCGCCTCGGCCCGGCGCGAGCCGCCGCCGGGCGCCGTACCGACCGCCGAGCCGGTGTGAAGGACGACGCCGAGCGCGCCGATGGCGTGGCCGCGGTGCAGCGAGTGCCGCAGCGAGTCGGCGGAGCGCTCGCGGGTGGCCGGGTTGTCCGAGCCGAAGTTGATCAGGTACGGCGCGTGCACCCAGGCCGGGACGCCCTGCTCGGCGCAGGCGGTGCGGAACTCCTCGTCCTGCGCCGGGTTGCCCGGGGGAGTGGCCCAGCCGCGCGGGTTGGCCACGAACACCTGCACCGTCTCGGCGCCGACCCGCCGTGCGTACGCCAGGCCCGTCCCGGCCAGTCCCCGTCCGGCAACCGGGACGTGGGCGCCGATCGGATTGCGGACGGTGGCGACGGGCGGGGCGGGCGCGGTGGTCATGGCCCCGAGCATGCCACGGGGCCGGACGGAGGTGTCCGGCAGCCCGGGCCGGGCCGCCGCCGGCGGTGCCGGAGACGGGCCGGCGAAACGATCCTTCGTCATCGATCGAGTGAATCCGGACCGGAAAGCCCGGACCTCGCCGCCCGGCTCCGTCACGATCCGTGACCACAAGGACTCCGCGCCCGAGGAGGCAGTCGTGACCACCGCCGAACCCGCCGAGACCGTCGACCTGCGTGCCGACTACCTGGTCCGCGACCCCTTCGGCGCCTTCGCCGATCTGCGCGAACGCGCCCCGCTGGCCCGCGCCACCATCCCCGGCGTGGACCCCTTCTGGATCGCCGTCCGCTACCAGGACGTCCGCACCGTGCTGTCCGACCCGCGCTTCGTCAACAACGTCGACAACGTCAGCAGCGTCGACGGCGTCGACTGCCCCGCCACCGCGACCGACCCGACCGACCCGACCGACCCGACGGGCCCGACCGACGCCCCCGGCCCCGCCCACCGCACCGAACAGGTCTGGCGCGCCCGGGGCATGCCGGCCGAGTGCGCGAAGTACCTGCGCGCCGGCGTCTTCGGCGCGGACGGCGCCAGGCACCGCCGGATGCGCGGCCTGGTCCACCCCGCCTTCACGGCCGGTGCGGTAGAGCGCCTGCGGCCCCGGATCGCCCGGCTCGCCGAGGAGTACGCGCGGGCCCTGCCCGAGCACGCCGACCGGGACGGCGTCGTCGACCTGGTCGCGCACTTCGCCTACCCGCTGCCCGTCGCGGTGATCTGCGAACTCCTCGGCATCCCCGAGGCCGACCGCCCGCAGTGGCGCGGCTGGAGTTCCTACCTCGGCAGGGGCGCCGGGCCCGGACTGGACGAGGCACTGCGCGCCATGGTGGCCGCCGCCCGCGAGCTGGTCGAGCGCCGCCGCGGCGAACCGGCCGAGGGCCTGCTCTCCCGGCTGGCGGCCGCCGAGGGGGAGGCCCTCGACCCGATCGAGACCGTGTCGCTGATCCTCAACCTGGTCGTCGCCGGCCACGAGACCACCGCGACCCTGATCGGCAACGGGACGGCCGCGCTGCTCGCCCACCCCGAGCAGCTGGCGCTGGTCCGCGCCGACCCGGCCCTGCTGCCCGCCGCCGTCGACGAGCTGATGCGCTGGTGCGGCCCGACCATCGGCGGGGTCCCGCGCTACGCGACCGAGGACCTCACCCTGGCCGGGACCCTGATCCGCAAGGGCGAGGCGGTGGTGCCGATCCTCGCGGGGGCCAACCACGACCCCCGGGTGTACGCCGAGCCGGAGCGGCTGGACGTCCGCCGGGCGAGCGCGCCGGACCGCGACGGGCACCACGAGGCGCACCTCGGGTTCGGCCACGGCGCCCACCGCTGCCTGGGCGCGGTCCTGGCGCACGAGGAAGCGGTGGTCGCCTTCGACGTCCTGCTGCGGACGTACCCGGGGGTGGCCCTGGCGGTCGGACCGGAGGCCGTCGAGCGCGGCCCGAACCCGGCCGCCTGGCACCTCGCCGCCCTGCCGGTGCGCCTCGGCCCGCAGGCTCGGGCCGAGGACTGACGGGCCGCCGGGCCGCCGGGCCGGACCCACGGCACCGCCACCCAGCACCACCTACCAGCCCGTCCACCCCCCTCGCGCCCGTCCGCCCCCGCGGCCGGGCGCGTCGTCATGTCCGGCCACCGCGCGCCACGCCGGACGCCACGCCGAGCCGTCCCACCACCGGCCGACGCCCCGTCAGTCCCGCAGCCCAGCCCTGGTGGCGGCCCCTCCCGGGCGACCGTACCGTCGACTCGGCCGCACCCACCGGCCGTCACCGCCCGCACACAGCGCGTCAGCCCACGCCGCCGGAGCGGGCCGGACACCACGACACCACCCGCGCCACCACCCCTCACCACCCCTCACCACCCGCGCCACCACCCCTCACGAGCCCGCACCGCGCTCCTCCACAGCGAACAGCGCGCGCCGAAAGACAGGTCACCACTCATGCCCACGCGACGGGTCCACCACCTCGCCGCGGCCACCGCCGCCGCCACCGCCCTGACCACCACTCTCGCCGCCCTGGCCGCCACGCCGGCGGCCCACGCCGCCGACCTCGGCCGGCTGCACCTCGTCCAGCCGGGCGAATCGATCCAGCGGGCGGTCGACACCGCCCGTCCCGGCGACACCGTCCTGCTGTCCCCCGGCACCTACCGGGGCAGCGTCCGCATCACCACCCCCGGTCTCACCCTGCGTGGCGCGGGCCCGGACAGCGTGATCACCCCCGGTACCGGTACGGAGAACGCCTGCGCCACCGCCGGGCACGGCATCTGCGTGGTCGGCACCGAGGCGGCCCCGCTGCCCGACGTCACGATCGAGTCCCTGGCCGTCACCGGCTTCCGGAAGAACGGCGTCGACGCCAGCGGTACCGCCGGCCTGACCGTCCGCCACACCTACGTTCACGACAACGCCCAGCAGGGCATCAGCCAGGAGATGTCCACCCGGGCCGTCATCCGCGGCAACCGCGCCACCGACAACGGCCAGTCGGGTGTCTTCCTCGCCAACTACGCCTACCGCGAGGGCGGGGCGCCCGCCACCGGCGGCACCGTCGTCGAGGGCAACGAGCTGACCGGGAACCGGGTGGGCGTCACCGTCCGCCGGCTGCGCGAGCTGGTCGTCCAGGACAACGACATCAGCGGCAACTGCAGCGGGGTCTTCGTGGTCGGCGACGAGGGCGTGCCCCGCGCCGGGGACCTCGACGTGCGGGGGAACCGGGTCGTCGCCAACAACAAGTTCTGCCCGGCGAACCCGCGCCTGGGCGCCATCCAGGGCGCCGGCATCGTGCTCACCGGCACCGAGGACACCCGGGTCACCCGCAACGAGGTCCGCGACAACACGGGCACCTCGGACTTCTCCGGCGGGATCGTGCTCTTCAAGAGCGTCGTCGGCATCGCCAACGCCCGGGCCGTGATCACCGACAACCGACTGAGCGGCAACGGCCCGGCCGACCTCGCCGACCGCGACACCGGCGCCGACAACACCTTCGCCCGCAACACCTGCGAGCGCTCGGAACCGTCCGGCCGGTGCTGACGGCCCGGGGCAGCACGCCCCTCGTGCCCCGGCACCCCACCAGCACCCCGGAAGTACCCCGGCAGCACCCCGGCGGACCCCTCCGCCGTCTCCGCCCAGGAACTCCAAGGAACCGCCCATGACCACCGCATCCGCCCACACCGGCCCGCAGGCCGCGATGCGCCTGCGCGAACTCGTCTTCGGCGCCGCCTGCGCCGCCGCCGTCCGGGCCGCCGCCCGGCTCGGTGTCGCCGACGCGCTCGGCGACACCCCGGCCACCGTCACCGAGCTCGCCGTCGTGCTCGACACCGAGCCCCGCCAACTGCGCCGCCTGCTGCGGGCGCTCACCTGCTACGGAATCTTCACCGAGACCGGCGACGACCGCTTCGAGCACACCGAGATGTCCCGTCTGCTGCGCGAGGACGCCCCCAACTCCCTGCGCTACATCTCGCTCTGGTGCACGGAGCCGTGGACCTGGGAGGCCTGGCCGAAGCTGGACGAGGCGGTCCGTTCGGGCCGCAACGTCTTCCCCGAACTGTTCGGCAAGGAGTTCTTCGACTACCTGCACAGCGAGGGCGGCGACTCGGCGAAGGTCTTCGACAAGGCGATGACCACCTCCAGCCGGCAGTCCGCCCGGGACTTCGCCGACTACCTGGACCTCACCGGCGTCGACTCGGTGGTCGACATCGGCGGCGGCCAGGGCCATGTGCTGGCCAGCCTGCTGGAGAAGCACCCGGCGCTGCACGGCACCCTGCTCGACCTGCCCAAGGTCGTGGCGGGCGCCGACTCCCGGCTGCAGGACGGCGGTGCCTTCTCGGCCCGCGCGCGCCTGGTGCCGGGCGACTGCCGGGTGGACATCCCGGTCCACGCCGACCTCTACATCATCAAGAACATCCTGGAGTGGGACGACGAGAGCACCCGCCGCACCCTCGCCAACGTGGTGAAGGCGGCCCGCCCCGGCGCCCGCGTCGTGGTGGTGGAGAACCTGGTCGACAACAGCCCGTCGATGCGTTTCACCACCGCCATGGACCTGCTGCTGATGCTCAACGTGGGCGGCGCCAAGCACTCCGAGGAGAGCATGGTCCTGCTGATGGAGGAGGCCGGCCTGACGGTTGCCGAGGTCTGCCCGGTCAACCCCTACCTGCACGCCTTCGAGGCGACCGTGCGCGGCTGAGCCACTGCCGCCGCCACTGCCGCCGCCGTCGAACCAGCAGCAGCCGCAGCCGCAGCCGCAGCCGCCGCACCCGCGACACGACCGCCGGCCCCCGGGAAGCAGGGGGCCGGCGGTCGTCCGCGTCCGCGCCGCGTCAGGCCTTGTGCGAGGACTCCAGGTGGGCGAAGACCACCACGTTGTCCAGGTAGTCCAGCCGCTTCTTGTCGTACGTGCCGCCGCAGGTGATCAGCCGCAGCTGGGCGTCGGTCGTTCTGCCGTACACCTTCTGGTCGGGGAAGGCGTCCTTGGCGAAGGTCTCCACCGTGTCCACCGAGAAGACCGCGACCGTGCCGTCCGCGCGGCTCACCTCGATCTTGTTCCCCGGCAGCAGCAGGCTCAGCAGCAGGAACACCGCCGGGCCCTTGGTGGTGTCCACGTGCCCGGCGACGACCGCGCTGCCGCGCTCGCCCGGGGTCACGCCGTCCCGGTACCAGCCGACCAGGTTCTTGTCGTCCGGCGGCGGCGCGTTGAGCTGGCCGGCCGGGCTGAGGGTCAGCTCGGTGAACGGCGCGTCCACGGCGATCTGCGGGATCTTCAGCCGGACCGGCGCGGCGCGCTTGAGCACCGCCGCCCCCGGTACGGCCGCCCCCGGTGCGGCGGGTGCCGCCGCGGGCGGCGGGGAGGCGGCCGGCGGCCCGGGGACGGCCGGTGCGGCGGCCGCCGGGGGAGCGGCCTCGGAGGCCGCCGCGTCGGTGCTCGGCTCGGTGTCCACCGAGTTGTAGATCAGCAGCAGCCCGACCGCTGCCGCACCCATCCCGGCGCGCAGCAGCCGGGGCATTCCAGAGGCGGGACCGCCCGTCATTCCTGTCCTCCGCTCAACCGGTTCCGAACGGTCCGCCGCCCCCGGTGCGCCCCACCCCGGCCGGGGGAGGCGCCCGGAGGCGGCGGAAGCGCGGTGTCGGGCGTCAGGCGACCGCGCCGGAGGCGCGGCGGCCACGGCGCAGGGCGAGGGCGCCGGCACCCAGGCCGCCGAGCAGCAGCACCGCGCCGGAGGCGAGCCCGCCGCCGGACAGCGACAGTCCGCCGCCACCGGTGTGCACGCCGCCGTGCGGGGTCTTGTGCTCCTCGTCCTTGGCCTCGGTGCCCTTGTGCTCGTCGGTGGCCTTGTGTTCGCCGGAGCCCTTGTGCTCCTCGGAGGCAGCGCCGCCCTTCTTGTCGTCGGTGCCCTTGGACGCCTCGGCGGCGCCCTTCTCGGGCTTGTCCTGCTTCTCCTGCCAGGTGAGGTTCTTGCCCTGGTCGGCGGAACCGTCGGCGAAAGCCATGGGGGCACCGACGGTCAGGACGGCCGCGACGGCCGCCCCGGCGAGCAGTGTGCGTGCAGAACGCATGAGGATGATCCTTCCGGCGCGCGGACCCGCGACTGCCGGCACGGTGCCGGGCAAGGGGACTCGCGGGGGGTGCGCCTGATCCACCGTCATCCACCGTGCCGCCGCCTGCCACCGGAGCGCGGCAGCGCCGGTCCGGACTGTGCGCCCTTCGGGTGGAGTCCCGGGTGTGTTCACCCGGCTGCCCGGGCTTTCCGGGTGATTCGGCTTCAGTCGGCGGGACCGGGCGCCACGGCGTCGGACGGCGGGCGGCGGCCCCGGACGGCACATGAGCCAGGACCGGCACGAGCCCCCGGACCGCGCATGGGCCCGCCCCCGGCGTACGGCCGGGGGCGGGCCCATCGGGGACGCGCCGGTTCAGCGGTCCCAGCGGTAGAACTCCCGCGCCATCGCGTCCTTCGGCTCGCGCCAGGTGGCCGGGTCGTACGCCTGGACGTAGGCGGTCAGGCGGTCGCTGACGGTCCGGAAGTCCGGGTGCCCGACGACCTTGGCGACCGCCGGCCCCGGCGGCCGGTCGGCCTCGATCAGGTGCAGGTAGACATCGCCGAACTGGAAGAGGCTGCGGCCGGTGACCCCGATCAGGTGCGGCAGTTCGCCCTGGTCGGACTCGGCGAACACCTCGGCGATGTCCGGCGCCGCCTCGGGCTTCATCCGGGCGACGATCAGGGCCCGGTGCGCGCCGCTCACAGCTCCGCCGCCCGCTTCTCGACCTTCTCCCGGATCAGCTGCAGCTGGATCCGCGAGTTGCGGTTGATGTGGTTGACCATGCCGTCGTCGTCGACCGGGGCGGTGGGCTTCATCGCGAAGTCCTGGATCCAGCGCATCCGGGTGCCGGCCGGGACCTCCGCGTACTCCCAGCGGATGTCCATGAACTCGAACGGTCCGGGCTCGACCCGCCGGGCGCGCACCGCCAGCGAGGTCTTGTCGGTGGTGCGCTCGGAGACCCAGCTCCAGACCTTGCCGTTCTCGTCCGGGTGCATGGTGAGCCGGAACCGCACCCGGTCGCCGTCGCGCTCCAGGACCTCGACCGAGGCGTACTCGCTGAAGAGGTCCGGCCAGTTCTCCAGGTCGTTGGTGATCTCCCAGACCAGGTCGAGCGGCGCCGCGATGACGATCTCGTTGTCGGTGTGTCCGGGCATCTCAGGCACCGGCCTTCGCGGAGAGGGAGGAGTTGACCAGCTCCAGGAACTCGGCCGGGGTCTTGGCGGACTCGGCGCCGGAGGTGACCTTGAGGCCGTGCCGGTTCTCCAGCTCGCCGACGATCCCGAGGAGTCCGAGCGAGTCGACGCCGAAGGTGTCGAACTGGGCACCCGGCTGCTCCAGGTCGCCCGGGTCGACGGTGACGCCGGCCCTGGCCTGGAGCAGTGCGGCGAGTTCCGGATAGCTGAGGGTGTTGCTCACGGGGTGTCCCTTCGAAGGTGTGACGGAGTGGTTCAGGGCCGCTTCCCGCGCCGGAGCACCAGCGCCGAGTTGGAGCCCATCAGCCCGCGGCTGAGCACCAGCGCGGTGCGCAGATCGGCCGGCCGGGCGCGGCCGGTCACCAGGGCGAGGTCGTGGCAGACCTCGGTGACGTTGGGGGTGGGCGGCAGGACGCCGTCCTCCATGGCCAGCACGGCGGCGGCCACGTCCAGC
The DNA here is from genome assembly GCF_042796115.1 of Kitasatospora sp. NPDC056446. NCBI lineage: Bacteria > Bacillati > Actinomycetota > Actinomycetes > Kitasatosporales > Streptomycetaceae > Kitasatospora > Kitasatospora sp. NPDC056446. Next base: position 58,592 of record NZ_JBHTRF010000029.1, read on the forward strand.
AGGGGGGCGCCGCAGTAGGCCCGCCCGGTCCCGGTCTTGGGCGCGGTGACCGGGACGCGTTCGGCGGCCGGGCCGAGCGCGTCGGCCAGTGCCAGGGCCTCGGCCCGGTCGGCGGCGGGCACGCCGAGCGCGTCCGCGAAGACCACGTCGATCTCCTCGGGCGCGACCCGGGCCTCGTCCAGTGCGAGCCGGATCGCGGCGGCGAGCCCCTCCCGGGACTCCTCCCAGCGGGAGGCCCCGGTGAAGGTGGCGCCGTGCCCGGCCAGCTGCGCCCTGATTGTGGCGCCGCGCCGCCGGGCCGCCTGTTCGTCCTCCAGCAGCAGCATCGCGCCGCCCTCGGCGGGGGCGAAGCCGCAGGCCTGCGCGGTGAACGGCAGGTAGGCCTCGTCGGCCCGCTCGGCGAGGCTGAGCTCGGGGTAGCCGAGCTGGCAGACCATCGAGTACGGCGCCAGCGGGGCCTCGGCGGCGCCGACCACCACCGCCTCGGTGCCGCGCTCGATCGAGCGGGCGGCGTGCGCGAGGGCGTCCAGGCCGCCGGCCTCGTCGCTGGCGACCACCGCGCACGGGCCCTTGTAGCCGCCGCGGATCGAGATCTGCCCGGTGCTGGCCGCGTAGAACCAGGCGATGGACTGGTACGGTCCGACGAACTTCGGCCCCTGGCCCCAGAGTTGCTGGAGTTCGCGCTGGCCGAACTCGCCGCCGCCGGAGCCGGCGGCGGTCACCACGCCGACCGCGAAGGGCTGTCCGTCGTCGGGCCGGAAGCCGGCGTCCGCCACCGCCAGGTCGGCGGCGGCCATCGCGTAGTGCGTGAAGCGGTCGGTCTGCACCAGGTAGCGGGTGTCGATCGCGGACTGCGGTTCGAAGTCCCGTACCTGGCCCGCGATCCGGAGCGGCAGCTCGGTGCAGCCCTCGCGGGAGATCCGGTCGAGGACGCTCACGCCCTGCCTGGTGGCCTTCCAGAAGGCGTCGGCCCCGACACCGTTCGGTGCCACCACGCCGAGGCCGGTGACCACCGCCCGGCGGCCCTGCTGACGTGACGTCATGGAACTCACCCCGTTCTGTTGAGCACGACGGCGGACTGGAATCCGCCGAATCCGCTGCCGACCGAGAGGATGTGGCTCAGTGGCAGCTCGCGCGCGGTGCGCGGCACGTAGTCGAGGTCGCACTCCGGGTCCGGAGTCTCGTAGTTGGCGGTCGGCGGCACGACGCCGTGGGCGAGCGCCAGGGTGCAGGCGACGACCTCGATGGCGCCGATCGCGCCGAGCGAGTGCCCGACCATCGACTTGATCGAGCTCATCGGCGTCCGGTGGGCGTGGCTGCCCAGCGAGCGCTTGACCGCGGCGGTCTCGTGCCGGTCGTTCTGCTTGGTGCCCGAGCCATGCGCGTTGACGTAGTCCACGTCGGTGCGGTCGATCCGGGCGTGGTCGAGCGCGTGGTCGATCGCCCGGGACATCTCCAGCCCCTCCTTGGTGAGGCCGGTCATGTGGTACGCGTTGCCGAAGGTCGCGAAGCCGCCGACCTCGCCGTAGACGCGGGCGCCGCGGCGGCGGGCGTGCTCCAGCTCCTCCAGGACCAGGACGGCGCCGCCCTCGCCGAGGACGAAGCCGTCGCGTTCGGCGTCGAAGGGGCGGGAGGCGTGCTGCGGGTCGTCGTTGCGTTCGCTGGTGGCCTTGATGGCGTCGAAGCAGGCGACGGTGATCGGCGAGATCGGGGAGTCGGAGGCGCCGGCGAGGCAGATGTCGGCGCGGCCCTCCTCGACCGCCTGGAACCCGTAGCCGATCGCGTCGAGGCCGGAGGTGCAGCCGGTGGAGACGGTCTGCACCGGGCCGTGCGCGCCGGTCCGTTCGGCGACGGCGGAGGCCAGCGTGCTGGGCGCGAAGGCCCGGTGCAGGTGCGGCTCGGCCTGCCGGTGGTCCACGTCCCAGCGTGCGCCGGCGCCGCTGACCAGGGCGTAGTCGTGTTCCAGCCGGGTGGTGCCGCCGACGGCGGTGCCGAGCGAGACGGCGATCCGCCACGGGTCCTCGGCGGCGAGGTCCAGGCCGGCGTCGGCGATCGCCTCGTCGGCCGCGACCATCGCGAACTGCACGTAGCGGTCCGCCCGTCGGACGTCCTCCGGGCCCAGCCCGTGGGCCGCCGGGTCGAAGTCGACCTCGGCGGCGATCCGGGAGCGGAACCCGGCGGGGTCGAAGAGCGTGATCCCCCGGGTCGCGGTGCGGCCGGCCGTGAGGAGGTCCCAGAACGCGGGGACCCCGACGCCGCCGGGCGCGACCACACCGATCCCGGTGACGGCGACGCGCCGTGTCACGAGGCCACCTTGGCGTGTTCCGGCGGGCCGGAGGCCGCGCTCTCCTCGGTGCTCACGTGGCCGAGGTCGGGGCGCGGGGCGAGCGGGCCGAGGTGGAAGACCATCCGGGCCTCGGTGTCGCCGACGTTGCGGAAGCGGTGGCGCATGTCGATCGGGATCATCAGGCCCTGGTCGGCCTTGAGCGGGTGGGGCTCCCCGTTCAGGTCCACCTCCAGCTCGCCGCTGACGACGAACACGAACTCCTCGGAGTACGGGTGGTAGTGCTCGCGGATCCGCTCGCCGGGCCGCACGATGGCCAGGCCCATGAAGCCGCTGGTCGCCCCGCAGCTGGTCGGGGTGAGCATGGTGCGCAGCTCGGCGCCGTGGCGGCGGTTCTCCGGAGCCTCGTCGACGTTGACGATCCGTGGGTACTGCGTGGTCATGGTGGTCTTCTTCCGAAAAGGGTGACGGAGCGTCAGTTGTCCTGGGGGTCGCCGGAGCTGCGGTCGGTGACCGGGTTCATCGCGCGGGCGGCGAGGAAGGCGCTGAGTCCGGCGACGGTGCGCAGGTCGGTCTGCGGGCCGAGGTCGAGCAGCCGGGCGAGCTCGGCGGCCTCCCGGTCGTCCGCCACGCCGAGGGCGGCCGCCGGGTCGGCCTCGGCCGGCACCCGCAGGTCGACCAGGCGCACCACCACGTCCTCGCGCCGGAAGACGGTGCCCGCCGCGACCGGCCCGGTCGGGTCGGCGGTGGCCAGGTTGTCGTAGTCGGCCAGCAGCTCGGCCACGGCCCGTCCCTCGCCCGGGCGGACGGGGTAGAGCACGGCGTGCCGGTGCAGCCGGCCGGAGGCGGGGGAGCTGGCGATGGCCTGGTGCCGGGCGGGCAGCGCGGCCTTGGCGAAGAACGCGCGGGCGGACTGCGGGTCGCCCAGCTGCCGCACCTCCTCCAGGTACGGGTTGATCGCCTCCTCGACGGCCCGCACCTCGGGCTGCATCGCCACGTGGCGCAGCGCGTCCCCCAGGCTGCCGATCACCTCGACGGCCCGGACCACCCGGTTGCCGTGCATGAACAGCGAGGTGCGGCGCAGCCGGGTGTGCTCGTCCACCTCGGCGCGGGGGGAGGCGTAGCCGGAGAGGATCCGGGCCACCTCCGGCTCGCTGCCGGGCCGGACGGTGAAGGTCAGCGCGTGGCGGACCACGCCGTCCGGGCCGGGGTCGGCCTTCGGCGGGCCGACCTGCCCGGCGGGGGCGGAGCGCGGCAGTCCGGGCGGCACCTCCACCGGTGCCCGGGTGCCGGTCGAGCCGGCCGCGGAGGTCTCGCGCAGGACGGCGTAGCGCAGCGAGCGGAAGTTGTCGCTGACGCAGCCGTGCATGGGCTTGACCATCTCGCGGTGGGCCGGGCTGTCCACCCAGTCCAGGAAGGTCTCCTGGTCCTCCCATTCGCTGGTGATCAGCCACTGGCGGGGGTCGTTGATCGACTGGCACAGCTGGTCGCTGACGTGCCCGGGGACGGAGGCCACCTGGTGGCGCAGCTGCTCGTAGACGTCGAGGAAGCGCTGCTGGGCGCCGTCCTGGATCTCCAGCATCAGCACCACCCGCAACCGGGTGTCGGACTCGGACTGCTGCCTCGGCTGGGGTTCGGACAGAGTTGTCATGATCCACTTTCTCCTCTGGGCCGCACGCTGCGGGCCGTGTCGGCCGTGCCCGGCGGGTGCTCCCCGGCCTGGGAAGGTCGGTGCGACGGTGGTCGGCCCGGACGTTCGGCTCCAGGCCTGAGGTCGATCGTGGGCGGCGCACCCGACTCGGCGCGAGATTTGCGGGCCATCCGGGGGAAGGGGCCGCACAGGCGGCCCGCGGCGGGGGATGGAAGAGCGGGGCCCCCGGCTGAGCGGGCCCGACGAGGGCGGCGCCGGGTCCAGTCGCCGGGCCGCGGAATCCCCTGACAGGGTGGAGCAATCGATGAATCCGAAGATCGACGACCGGGTGCCCGTCCTGATCGTGGGCGGCTCGCTGGTCGGGCTGTCGGCGTCACTCTTCCTCGGTCGGCTCGGGGTCGGACACCTGCTGGTCGAGAAGCACGCCGACACCTCCTACCACCCGCGCGGGCGGGGCAACAACGTCCGCACGATGGAGCTGTACCGGGTGGCCGGGATCGAGCCGGCGATCCGCGAGGCGGCCTCCGTCCTCGCCCCCAACCACGGCATCCTCCAGGCGCCCTCGCTGACCGGCGCCGAGCAGGAGTGGCTGTTCCGGGAGATCGACCCGGGCGGCCGGCTGGCCCGGTTCAGCCCCAGCTCCTGGTGCCTGTGCAGCCAGAACGACCTGGAGCCGGTGCTGCTGCGCTCGACCCGCGACCTGGGCGGGGACGTGCGGTTCAACACCGAGCTGATGTCCTTCGAGCAGGACGAGGACGGGGTGACCTCGGTACTGCGCAGCCGGGAGAGCGGCGAGGAGCGGGTGGTGCGCTCGGACTTCCTGGTCGCGGCGGACGGCCCGCGCAGCCCGGTCCGCGAGCGGCTGGGCATCGGCCGCAGCGGCCGGGGCGAGCTGTTCCACAACGTCAGCATCACCTTCCGGTCCAAGCGGCTGGCCGAGGTGGTCGGGGACCGGCACTTCATCGCCTGCTACCTGACCGACCCGGCGGCGGACGGCGCGCTGCTGCCGGTGGACAACCAGGAGGAGTGGGTCTTCCACGCGCCCTGGCACCCCGAGCACGGCGAGCCGCTGGAGGCCTTCACCGACGAGCGCTGCGAGCGGCACATCCGCACCGCCGTCGGCCTGCCCGAGCTGGACGTCGAGGTGACCGGCCGGGCGCCCTGGCACGCCGCCGAGCGGGTGGCCGAGCGGTACGGCGCCGGGCGGGTCCTGCTCGCCGGGGACTCCGCCCACGAGATGTCCCCGACCGGCGCGTTCGGCTCCAACACCGGCATCCAGGACGCCCACAACCTGGCCTGGAAGCTCGCCGCCGTGCTGTGCGGCTGGGCCGGTCCGCGGCTGCTGGAGACGTACGGGCAGGAGCGCCGCCCGGTGGCGCGGGTGACCAGCGAGCGGGCGTCGGCCCGCTCCGCGGAGCACAGCCACCCGGGCTACGCGGTGGTGCCGGGTGTCGGGCGGCAGGCCGGGGTGCTGGCGGTGGCGCTCGGCTACCGCTACCCGGTCGGCGCGGTGGTCGGTACGGACCGCTCGGGCGCGGTCGTCCCCGAGCAGTTCGAGGCGGCGGGCGAGCCGGGCAGCCGGGCCCCGCACCAGTGGCTGCTGCGGGCGGGCGTGCGGCTCTCCACGCTGGACCTGTACGAGCAGGCGATGGTGCTGCTCACCGGCCCCGACGGCACCGCCTGGCACGCGGGTGCCCGGCGCGCGGCCGACCGGCTGGCCGTGCCGCTGGACGCCTACCGGATCGGCGACGGCGCCGAGGACGACCTGGCGCCGGAGCCGGGCGCGGACTTCGCCGCCCTGCACGGCATCGGCCCGCAGGGCGCGGTCCTGGTCCGTCCGGACGGCTTCGTCGCCTGGCGCTCGCCCGGGCCGGTGCTGGACCCGGAGGCCGAGATCGGTACGGCGCTGCGGACGGTGCTGGCGCTCTGAGGCGTGCGAAGGGGCCCGCCGGTCGTCGTGTGCGACCGGCGGGCCCCTTCGTGTCGGCCGGGCCGGGGTCAGTGGCCGCCCGCGTCGACCACCTCGACGTCGGCGACCTCGTGCTCGATCTCCTCGGCGGGCAGGGCGACCCGGATCGCCCAGTAGTAGATGCCGAGCGCGAACACCGCGACGAGTGCCATGTCCCACCACATCGGGATCAGGCCGGTGCCGTTGCCGAAGCCGCCCTGCCAGGAGATCAGGCCGAGCCCCAGCAGGTAGACCGGCAGCCACTGGGCGGACTTCCAGTTCAGGCGCGGCGCGTTGGCCAGGCCCTTCCTGATCGCGTACGCCGCGTAGCCGCCGAGCAGGAGGTAGCCGAGCACGATCGCGATGCCCAGGCGGGACAGGATGTGCCAGCCGGACCAGTAGATGATCAGGCTGGAGACCACGAAGGCGGCCGGGGAGATTACGCCGCCCAGCGGCAGCCGGTAGGAGCGCTCGCGGTCGGGCAGGCGGCGGCGCAGCGCGCCGAAGGCCAGCGGGGCGCCGGCGTACATCAGCACGCTGGCGGAGGTGATGAAGCCGACCAGCTCCTGCCAGCTGGGGAAGGGCAGGAAGCAGATCACGCCGGTGACGAAGGAGACGATCAGGCCGAACCACGGCACGCCGTTCCGGTCCAGCTGCTCGAACTTCTGCGGGGCGTAGCCGTTGCGGCTCAGGCCGTAGGAGATGCGCGAGGTGGAGGTGGTGTAGATCAGGCCGGTGCCGGCGGGGGAGATCACCGCGTCGACCTTGAGCACCCAGGCGAGCCAGCCGAGGCCGACCAGGGTGGCCAGGCCCGCGAAGGGGCCGTCGATGCCGGGGAAGTCGAGCTTGTCCCAGCCGTTGGCGAAGGCGCTGACCGGCAGGGCGCCGATGAAGACCACCTGCAGCAGGGTGTAGATCAGGGTGCCGATGGCGACCGAGCCGAGCACCGCGCGGGGGATGTCGCGCTTGGGGTTGCGGCTCTCGCCGGCGATCTGGATGGCCTGCTCGAAGCCGAGCAGCGCGAAGATGATGCCGCTGGTGCTGATCGCGGCGAGCACGCCCTTGGCGCCGAACGGGGCGAAGCCGTGCGAGGTGAAGTTGGACCCGTGGAAGTTGGTGATCGCCAGGACGAAGATCGTGAACAGTGGCACGAAGATCTTCAACCAGGTGGCGACGCTGTTGGTCCGGGCGAGCGCCTTCACGCCGAGGAAGTTGACCGCGACGAACACCGCCATGAGCAGCGTCGCGACGATGAACCCGCTGGTGGTGAGGGTGTTGTCGGCGTTCAGGAGGTTTCCGGCCCACGGCCAGTCCTTGGCGTAGCCGATCATCGCCTCGACCTCGATCGGGGCGACGGTGGCGGCCTGGAGCCAGGAGAACCAGCCGAAGGACATGCCGGCCAGGCCGCCGAAGGCGTAGTGGGGGTAGCGCGCGGTGCCGCCGGCGACGGGGAAGAGCCCGCCGAGTTCGGCGTGCACGAGCGCGAGCAGCACGATCGCGACCGCGCCGATGCCCCAGGAGATGACGGCCGCCGGTCCGGCGGCGACCACGCCGTTCTTCGCGCCGAAGAGCCAGCCGGAGCCGATGATCGAACCGACCGAGGCCCACATGAGGCCGATGAGTCCGACATGGCGGTTGAGCGACCGGTGGGTGGTCCCCGAGTCGGAGCCGGTGCTCTGGCCGGGCGGCGAGATCTGGTTGAGGGAAGCCATGGGCGATCTCTCTGTGTGGGGGGACTCCGGGGTGGGCGGAGCGCGGAGAGTTGCCACACAGTAGGGCTATTCATAGAGCTCTGCACAGATTTCATTACTGAATGTTTACTTTCTTTGCCGGATATCCGTGCAGGTAGGTGGCTGTCTGTTCAGTTGTCTGTTACGTGACTCGCGAGTAGGTCCAGCATTTGAGCATCAATTGAGCAAACCCTCGCGAGGCCGCATTATTGACGGCCCGGCGCGTTATGGAAATGGCTTTATCCGTATAGCGATGCGCCGGGCCGCACAGCGGCCCGGACTACGCCCGCTCCACCAGGTCGGACGGGTCGGTGTTGGCGCCGCACAGGAGCACGGCGACACGCTCCCCGTCGGCTTGGTCCAGCGCGGCGAGGGCCGTGGACGCCGCGTACTCGACGGCGATCCGGTGGTCCTCCCACAGCCGGCGGCGGGCGCGCACGATCGCCTCCTCGTCCACCAGGACGGACCGGACGCCCTCGTACCCGGCGGCCCCGACGGCCAGCGCGGTGGCGCGCCGGGCGCCGAGCGCGTCCTGGGCGACGGAGTCGACCGGCACGTCCACCGGGCGGCCGGCGGCCAGGGCGGCGTTCAGGGCGCGGCTGCCGGCCGGCTCCACCGCGAGCACCCGGACGCCGTGCGCGCGGGCCGCCACGGCCACGCCGGCGAACAGCCCGCCGCCGCCCACCGACACCACCACGGTGTCCAGCCCGGGCACCTGGTCGCGGATCTCCGCCAGGACGGTCCCCGCGCCGGCGGCGATCAGCGGGTGGTCGTAGGCGTGCGAGGCCAGTGCCCCGCTGCCCGCCGCGAACTCCTCGCACGCGGCCAGCGCCTCCGCGTACTCACGGCCCGTCAGCCGCACGTCGGCACCGTACGAGCGCAGCCTCGCCAGCTTCACCGGGGAGGCCGTCTCCGGCAGGAACACCGTTGCGCGGACGCCGAGTTCGCGCGCCGCCCAGGCGCAGGCCAATCCGGCGTTGCCGCCCGAGGCGATGGTGACGCCGGCGTCCGGGAGGGTGCCCGCCTCGGCGTGCGCCAGCAGGAAGTTCTGCGCGCCGCGCGCCTTGAAGCTGCCGGTGTGCTGGAGGAACTCCAGCGCCAGCCAGGTCCGACCGCCGTCGTCCCCCGGCGCCACCGCGACCGGGCGCACCCGCCCGGCGATCCGCTGCCCGGCGGCCTCTACCTGTTCGTACGTCAGCTGGTCCATGCTGTCCTGCTCCTTCGCCGGGGGTGTCGAAGGGGCGTCGAGGCGACGTCCCGTCCGGGTCCGACGGTACGTGGCGGGCCGGAGGGGGAGATCACGGCCGTCCACGGGGACGGCCCCGGGCGTAGGCTGAGCCCATGCGTTTCGTGATCCTCCCGCCGCCGGCCCGCTAGCGGGCGGCCCGCTCCACCCACCCCGGTCGGCCGGACTCCGTCCGCCACCGGGGCGATGACTGCCGCCCGCACGCCCAGCGGACCCGACCGGCATCTCATCGTGGAGTACCGACGCATGACCTCCTACGCCGCCGTGCCCTTCCGGCACGGCCTGTTGTCCATTTCCGCCGCCGCCGTCGCCTGGGGCGCGGGCGGTGCCGTGGCGGCGCTGCTGATGCGCACCAGCGGGCTCGGCCCGGTGGCCGTCTCCTGCTGGCGCTTCGGCGTCGCGGCGCTCTGCCTGGCGCTGCTGCCGACCGGCGGGCGCCGCCGGGCCGGCCGGGAAACCGTCCGCCGGGATGCCATCCCCTGGGCCGCCGTCCGGTGGGGCGCCGTCCCCTGGGCCGCCGTCCGGTGGGGGCGCGGCCGGCCCGACACCGCCCGGTGCGGCGCCGCCGTGCTGACCGGCCTCGGGCTGGCGGTCAGCCAGTGCGCCTACTTCGGTTCCGTGCACTACGCGGGACTGGGGCTCGGCACCCTCATCACCATCGGCGCCGGGCCGGTGCTCACCAGCCTCGGGGCGCATCTGCTGCTCGGCGAGCGGCTCACCCGCCGTGCGCTCACCGCGGTGGCCCTGGCGCTCGGCGGCCTCGCCCTGCTGGTCGCCGCTCCGGCCTCCGGCCCGCGCCCGGCCCTGGGCGTCGCCCTGGCCGTCCTCGCGGGCGCGGGCCAGAGCGGCCTCACCCTGTGGGCCCGGGGCGGCGGATCGGCCCGGGCCGGCACCGGCGCCTTCACCACCGGGCTGCTCTGCCTGCTCCCGCTCGCCGCCGCCCAGGGCGTCCTGCCGACGGCCGGCGACCCGGCGGTGACCGGCGGCGCGCTGTTCTTCCTCGGCACGGTGCCCACCCTGCTCGCCTACCGCTGGTACTTCAGCGGGCTGACGGCCGTGCCGGGCACGACGGCGGCGGTGCTGGTGCTGCTGGAGCCGGCCACCGCGGCGGTGATCGGCGTGCTGTTCCTCGGCGAGCCGGTCACGGCCGGCCTGCTGGCGGGTTCGGCGCTGCTGCTCGCGGCGATCGCGGCGCTGGCCCGGCCGTAGCCCCGCCGTAGCCCGGCTGTGGGGTCGGCCGTGCCTGGCTGTGGGGCCGGCCGCCGGGCCGTTCCCGGCGGGTCGGCCCGGCGGCCACCCGGGCGGGCGCCCTGTGGTCGCCGGGGGTGCGCGGCCGTGCTGTCGTGGTCCGCATGAACCGCTCACTCCCGGCCCGGGTGGCCGTCACCGCCGCGTCCGTCCTCCTGCTGACCACCGCCGCCGGCGCCGTGGTCGCCGCCGCTGTCCCGGCGGCGGCGACCGGGCGCCGGGACGTCACCGCCGAGCAGTGCCGGGGCGCGGGAGGGCACGTCGAGGGCAGCGGCTACTGCACCGCGGCGGTCGGCGACGACGCCTGGGGCCAGCCCATCGACTACCAGGCGATCAACCCCGACCCGCGCCCCGGCGAGGAGTGAGCCACCCCCCGGGGCGGGTGCGGGTGCGGGTGTGGGTGCGGCTCAGGGCGGGGCGCACCTCACGGCACCGGCCGCAGGGTCACCGGGGCCGGGGTGAGCGAGCGCAGAACCAGGTCGATGCGGACCCGGGCGGCGCCGGCCCGGTGGAGCGCGGCGGCGATCGTCCGCAACTCCTCCGGGCCGGTGCACGCGAGGCGCAGTTCCAGGTCGGCCTCGCCGGCCAGCGCGAGGCCGCTCTGGACGGCGGGGAACTCGGCCGCCAGCCGGTCGAAGTCGAGCGGGACCGGGCCGTGACTGATCCGGGCGATCGCGTGCAGGGCCCGGGCCGGCCGGGGGTGCTCCTCGGTGGCGGGGCCCGCCGGGAGGAGCCGGAGCGGGGCCGTCACCGGTGCTGGAGCTGTGCGGTCGGGGCCGGGGCGATCGGTACGGCGGGGACGGTGACGGGCGGGGCGACCAGCCTCGGGTCCAGCACCAGGGTGTCGACCCCGAGCGGGGCGGTCAGGTCGCGCAGGGCGGGCTCGCTGAGCTCGGTGCGGGCCTGGTCCGGTCCGAGGAGGGCGGCGAGGGCCTCGGGGCTGGAGAAGCCGACCGCGCAGCGGCGGCCGTCACGCAGGCGGAAGAGGCGGAGGGCGGTGGTGCTCCCGGTACCGGAGGTGGTGACCGGGACGTGCCAGACGACGCGGGCCATGCGGATGCTCCCGAGTGGGGTGGTGGTTCCTGCCGGAACTGCTCCCTCGACGCTAGGTCGGCCCGTCCCGGTCGGCGCCGCTCCTGACGCAGCGTTGACCGAATGGGGTGGTGCGTTGACGCACTCCTGACGTTCGGGTCACCCGTGTGGACTACACCACTGGTCGGGGACGCTCCGGTTGCCCCGCGCGCCGCCCGGGACGACGGTGGATCCGTCACCCGCCGCCGACCGGCGGCGCCGCGCCGCCCCCTCCGGCGGCGCTCCGACGGGACCTGCGGCGGCGCCCCCGAGGGCACCGGCGCGCGCTCCGGGGCGGGGGGAGGTGGAGCTCGGGGCCCGTGACGAGATATCTTGACGTCAAGACGTTGGAGACCTGAAGCGGAGTACCGATGACTGACTCGACCATCATCTATACGCACACCGACGAGGCTCCGGCCCTGGCGACCTACTCGTTCCTGCCGGTGGTCCAGGCGTACGCCTCGACCGCGGGTGTGCGGGTGGAGACCCGTGACATCTCCCTGGCCGGGCGGATCATCGCGAGCTTCCCGGAGCGTCTGACCGAGGCCCAGCGCATCGGCGACGCCCTGGCCGAGCTGGGCGAGCTGGCCAAGACCCCGGGTGCCAACATCATCAAGCTGCCGAACGTCTCGGCCTCCGTGCCGCAGCTGAAGGCCGCCGTCGCCGAGCTCCAGGCCCAGGGCTACGCCCTGCCGGACTACCCGGACGACCCGCAGACCGACGAGGACGAGGACGTCCGCGCCCGCTACGACAAGATCAAGGGCAGCGCCGTCAACCCGGTCCTGCGCGAGGGCAACTCGGACCGCCGCGCCCCGCAGTCGGTCAAGAACTACGCCAAGACCCACCCGCACCGTATGGGCGCCTGGTCGGCCGAGTCCAAGACCAACGTCGCCACCATGGGTGAGAACGACTTCCGCTCCACCGAGAAGTCGACCGTGATCGCCGCCGACGGCGCCCTGCGCATCGAGCTCGTCGGCGAGGACGGCACCACCACCGTGCTCCGCGAGAAGGTGCCGGTGCTGGCGGGCGAGGTCGTCGACGCCTCCGTGCTGCACGTCGCCGCCCTGAACGAGTTCCTGGCCGCGCAGGTGGCCCGCGCCAAGGCCGAGGGCGTGCTGTTCTCGGTGCACCTCAAGGCCACCATGATGAAGGTCTCCGACCCGATCATCTTCGGCCACGTCGTGCGCGCCTTCTTCCCGAAGACCTTCGCCGCGTACGGCGCGGCGCTGACGGCCGCGGGCCTGAACCCGAACAACGGCCTCGGCGGCATCCTGGCCGGTCTGGACGCGCTGGCCGAGGGCGCCGCGATCAAGGCCTCCTTCGAGGCCGAGCTGGCCGAGGGCCCGGCCCTGGCCATGGTCGACTCCGACAAGGGCATCACCAACCTGCACGTGCCGAGCGACGTCATCGTCGACGCCTCGATGCCGGCCATGATCCGCACCTCCGGCCACATGTGGGGCCCGGACGGCCAGGAGGCCGACACCCTCGCTGTGCTGCCCGACAGCAGCTACTCCGGCGTCTACCAGGCCGTCATCGACGACTGCCGCGTCAACGGCGCCCTGGACCCGGCCACCATCGGCTCGGTGCCGAACGTCGGCCTGATGGCCCAGAAGGCCGAGGAGTACGGCTCCCACGACAAGACCTTCGAGGTCGCCGCCGCCGGCACCGTGCGCCTGGTCGACGCCGAGGGCAACGTCGTGCTGGAGCAGGCCGTCCAGCCGGGCGACATCTTCCGCGCCTGCCAGACCAAGGACCTGCCGATCCAGGACTGGGTCAAGCTGGCCGTCACCCGCGCCCGTGCCACCGGCGACCCGGCCGTGTTCTGGCTGGACGCGGACCGCGCCCACGACGCGGTGCTGATCGAGAAGGTCAAGCAGTACCTGCCGGAGCACGACACCGCCGGCCTGCAGATCGAGATCAAGTCCCCGGTCGAGGCCACCGCGTTCTCGCTGGAGCGCATCCGCCGCGGCGAGAACACCATCTCGGTGACCGGCAACGTGCTGCGCGACTACCTGACCGACCTGTTCCCGATCCTGGAGCTGGGCACCAGCGCCAAGATGCTGTCGGTCGTCCCGCTGATGGCGGGCGGCGGCCTGTTCGAGACCGGCGCCGGCGGCTCCGCCCCGAAGCACGTCCAGCAGCTGGTCAAGGAGAACTACCTGCGCTGGGACAGCCTGGGCGAGTTCTTCGCGCTGGCCGCCAGCTTCGAGCACCTGGCCACCACCACCGGCAACGCCCGCGCCCAGGTGCTGGCCGACACCCTGGACCGCGCCACCGGCACCTTCCTCAACGAGGACAAGTCGCCGAGCCGCCGCCTCGGTGGCATCGACAACCGCGGCAGCCACTTCTACCTGGCCACCTACTGGGCCCAGGAGCTGGCCAAGCAGACCGCCGACGCCGAGCTGGCGCAGGCGTTCGAGGGCCTCGCCAAGGCGCTGACCGAGCAGGAGCAGGCCATCGTCGAGGAGCTGAACTCCGTCCAGGGCTCGGCGGTCGACCTCGGCGGCTACTACCAGCCGGACCCGGCCAAGGCCGCCGCCGTGATGCGCCCGTCGAAGACCTTCAACGAGGCGCTCGCCAACCTCGGCTGATCCGGGCGGCGCCCCGGCCGGAGCCGGTCGGGGACGGCCGCAGCCGTAGCACCGGGAGGCCCCCGGGTACCGCGAATCGCGGTACCCGGGGGCCTCCTCGCGTGTCCGCCCGCGCGGCGGCCCGGCGGCGGGGCCGCTCAGACCCGGCCGAACAGGGCCAGCGCGGTGCCGACCGCCTCGCGCAGCAGCAGGTACGGGCCGTGCGCCAGCGGGCCGTCCGCGGCCAGCACCTCGGCGGGGGCGCCGGCCCGGCGGGCGGCGAGCGCGGAGCGGACCGTGTGGAAGCCGCTGGTGACCACCGTGCACCGGTAGCCGGGACGCTCTGCGGCCATCAGCGCCGCGCTGAAGCGGAGGTTCTCGGCCGTGTTCACGGCCCGCTCCTCGCGCCGGATCCGCTCGGCCGGGACGCCCCGGGCGATCAGGTAGCGGGCCATCGCGGCGGCCTCGGTGCACCGCTCGTGCGGGCCCTTGCCGCCGGTCACCAGGACCAGCGGGGCGTACCCGGCGTCCGCTTCGGCGTCGAGGTGCTCCAGCGCGGCGTCCAGCCGGGCGGCCAGCGTCGGCGCGGGCTCGCAGCCGTCCAGCGCGGCGCCCAGGACCACCAGGTAGTCGGCGCCGAGCGGCACGGGCCGGTGGCGCCCGCGCAGCGCCAGGCCGAGGAAGCCGAGCAGCGAGAGCAGGACGTACCCGCAGAGCAGGACCACGGTTTTCAGCAGGACGCGCATACCGGTTCGAACGCATCCGGCGGAATCCTCGTTCCGGGACCAGGGCCGAAACGGCGGAACCCCCGTTCCGGTGGCGGAACGGGGGTTCCCGGGAACGGTGGTTCCGCGGTGGCGGCGCAGGGCTCAGCCGGCCTCGGCGACGGGCGCGGCCGACGCGGCGGGGGCCGTCGGGGCGCCCGGGGCGGTACCCGCGCCCGGCCGCCGGTCGTGCTTGTGCAGCGAGGCCAGGTAGGCGTTGTACGCCTCCAGCTCGGCGTCGCCGGACCGCTCCTCGGCGCGGTCGCTGCGGCGGGCCTGCCGCTGCTCGGAGCCCATCCACTGGTAGACCAGGGCGATCAGCACGATCGCGGTCGGGATCTCGCCGAACGCCCAGGTGATGCCGCCGGCCAGCTTCTGGTCCTCCAGCAGGTTCGTCCCGGGCGGCGACCCCTCCGGGGTGAAGGTGGTGACCAGCGGGTGGCCGGCCATCATCACCGCCACGCCGAAGAAGGCGTGGAACGGCATCCCCATGAACAGCTCGATGATCCGCATCACGTGGCCCGGGCGGTGCGGGCCCGGGTCGACGCCCATGATCGGCCAGAAGAAGGTCAGACCGGTCATGAGGAAGTGCACCATCATGAAGATGTGCCCGAGGCGGTACTGCATCAGGAAGTCGAACGCCGGGGTGAAGTAGACCCCGTACAGGCTGGCGATGAACATCGGGATGGTGAACGCCGGGTGCGAGATCACCCGGACGTACCGGCTGTGCAGCAGCGCCACCAGCAGCTCGCGCGGCCCGCGCGGGCGGCCCTTGCCCGCCGGGCGCAGCGCACGCAGCGACAGCGTGATCGGGGCGCCGAGCAGCAGCAGGATTGGCGTCAGCATGGACAGCACCATGTGCTGGATCATGTGCGCGCTGAACAGCACCATGCCGTAGTCGTTCAGCCCGGTGCAGGTCACCAGCAGCATGGTGGCGACGCCGGCCGCCCAGCCGACCATCCGGCCGACCGGCCAGCGGTCGCCGCGCCGGTACAGCCGGACCACACCCGCCGCGTAGAGCCCCAGGAGGACCAGGCCGGCGAGCAGGAACACCCAGTCGGGGGACCAGGTCCACACGTTGGAGAAGGTGAACGGGCCTAGCTGGGTCATCCCGCCGTGGTGGTGCATGCCTGACATTCCGTCGCCCATCGGCGGGTCCTGCTTTCCGTCCTCGTGCTGCCTGGATCGGGTCCGGTTCGCCCCGTTTGCTTGGCATACAGCCTAGGTGGGCCTTACCTCGCGCATACCCCCGCCCCCTCCGAACGGGTGTCTCCCCACCGGGCCGCCCGCTGGCTAGACTGACCGGCCGGTCGGCAGGGAGGCCCAGGCATGACGACGGCACCAGGCAGGGCGACGGCACCGGACACGGCGACGGCACCGGACACGGCGGCCGAAGCGGGCACGGCGGCACGACCCCGTGCCGCGACGGCGCGCGGACCCGCGACGGGGACCGCGGTCGCGCTGACCGGGGCGACCGGCTTCATCGGCTCCGGAGTGCTGGCGGCCCTCCGGGCACGCGGCGTCCGGGTCCGCGCGCTGGCCCGCAGACCGCCCCGGAGCGCCGCTCCCGGCACCGACTGGGTGCCCGGCGACCTCGTCGACGGGACGGGCCTGGCGGCGCTCTGCGCGGGCGCCGGGGTGCTGGTCCACCTCGCCGCCCGGGTCGACGGCTGCGCCGAGGACTGCGAGGCCGCCAACGTCCGGGGCACGGCCGCCCTGATGGCCGCCGCCACCCGCGCCGGGGTGCGCCGGATCGTCCACCTCTCGACCACGGCGGTGTACGGCGAGGGCCCGCACGCGGGCATCGACGTGGACGAGGTGCCCCCCGCCCCGGTCTCCGAGGCCAGCCGCACCCGGCTGCTCGGCGAGCGCCACGCCCTGGAGGCCGGCGCGTACGTGCTGCGCCCCGGCCTGGTGACCGGGGCGGGCGACCGCTGGGTGGTGCCCTCGCTGGCCGAGGTGGTCCGCCGGGTGCCGGTCCGTTGGGAGGGCGGGGACGCCCGGCTCTCGGTGGTGGACCGCACCGACCTGGCCCGGCTGGTCACCGCGCTCGCCCTGGACGACCACACCGCCCCGCCCGGCGTCCACCACGCCTCCCACCCCGCCCCGGTCCGTTCCGGTGACCTGCTCGACGCCCTGGCCGCGCTCGGCCTGCTGCCCGGCTTGGACGGCCCTGCCGTGCCGTGGGAGGAGTGCCGCCGGCTGCTGGCCGCCGCGCCCGGCCGGGTCTCCGAGCGCCAGTTCGCCATGGTCGCCCGCGACCACTGGTACCGCAGCGATTCCGTCTGGCGCCAGGCCGGCTGCCCGCCCGGCCCCGGCCCGCTGGCCCGCCTCCCGGAAGCCGCGGCCTGGTACCGCGAGGTGCTCGGGCAGTCCGGCTGACCGACTAGGCCCTCGGGACGAGGGTGTTCTCGTTTCGCCGGCCGGCGGCGAAGTCGTCGATGTTGCGGGCGGTGGCGTCGATGATCTGGCCGACGGCGGTGCGGGTGAAGTAGGCCTGGTGGCTGGTGACCAGGACCTGGGGGAAGGTGACGAGGCGGGCGAGGGTGTCGTCGGTGATGCCCTCGATCGAGCGGTCGGTGAAGAAGACGCCGGTCTCCTCCTCGTACACGTCCAGGCCGACGCCGGACAGCCGCCCGGCGCGCAGCGTCTCGACCAGGGCGGCGCTGTCGACCAGGCCGCCGCGGCTGGAGTTGACGAGGATGGCGTCGTCCTTCATCCGGGCCAGCGCCGCCCCGTCGATCAGGTGGCGGGTGGCCGGCAGCAGGGGCACGTGCAGGCTGACCAGGTCGGCGCGGGTGAGCAGTTCGGGCAGTTCGGTGTAGGTCATGCCGAGGTCCCGGCAGGCCGGGTTCTCGGCGATGTCCCAGCCGAGCAGTTCGGTGCCGAAGCCGGCGGCGATCCGGGCGAAGCACTCGCCGATCTTGCCGGTGCCGATCACGCCGACCGTCATCCCGTGGATGTCCCGGCCGAGCAGGCCGTCGAGGCGGAAGTCGAACTCGCGGGTGCGGGTGGCGGCCCGGGTGAGGCGGCGGTTGACGGCGAGGGCGAGGGCCCAGGCGTGCTCGGCGACGGCGTACGGGCTGTAGTGGGAGACCCGGGCGACGGTGAGGCCGAGTCCGGCGGCGGCGTCGAGGTCGATGTTGTTGAAGCCGGTGGAGCGCTGGGCGATCAGCTTGGTCCCGCCGTCGGCGAGGACGGCGAGGGTCTCGGCGTCCAGGACGGCGTTGACGCTGCTGCTGACGACCGGGTGGCCGGCGGCCAGCGGGGCGGTGTCCCGGTTCAGGAACATCTCCAGGCAGCGCAGTCCGTGCCGGCCGGCGAAGGCCGCCGCCAGCAGCGGCCGTTCGTCCGCCTGCACCCCGTACGCGAGGATCTCCATGCGCGGTCCCTCCTGGTCCGGCCCCGCGGCCCCTGCGGGCGCCTCTGCGAGCACGTCTGCGGCCACGCTAGCGGGCGCGGCGCGCGGGCGCCCGGCGGGTGCGCGAGGGCCCCCGGACCGTACGGCGGGTCCGGGGGCCCTCGGTGGGGCGGACGGTCAGAGGACCGTCTCGGCCTCCTGGTAGCGCTCCTGCGGGACGGTCTTCAGCTCGGCGACGGCCTCCGCCAGCGGCACCAGGTTGATGTTGGTGCCCTGCAGCGCGGTGATGTGCCCGAAGGCGCCCTTGTGGACGGCCTCGACGGCGTGCCAGCCGAAGCGGGTGGCGAGCACCCGGTCGTAGGCGGTGGGGGTGCCGCCGCGCTGGGTGTGGCCGAGGATGACCGGGCGGGCCTCCTTGCCGAGGCGGTGCTCCAGCTCGCTGGAGAGCTGCGTGGCGATGCCGGTGAAGCGCTCGTGCCCGTAGATGTCCTTGGTGCCCTCCTCCCAGTGCATCGTGCCGGGCTCGGGCTTGGCGCCCTCGGCGCAGACGACGATGGCGAACTTCTTCTGGCGGTCGAAGCGCTCGCGGACGACGGCGGTGAGCTTGTCGATGTGGAACGGGCGCTCCGGGACGACGATGGCGTGCGCGCCGGCCGCCATGCCCGCGTTCAGCGCGATCCAGCCGGTGTGCCGGCCCATGACCTCGACGACCATGACCCGCTGGTGCGACTCGGCGGTGGTCTTCAGCCGGTCCAGTGCCTCGGTGGCGACCGAGACGGCGGTGTCGAAGCCGAAGGTCACGTCGGTGGCGGCGATGTCGTTGTCGATGGTCTTCGGCACGCCGACGATCGGCAGGCCCGCGTCGCTCATCAGCTTGGCGGCCTTCAGGGTGCCCTCGCCGCCGATCGGGATGACCGCGTCCAGGCCGAGGTCCGCGCAGTACTTCTTGGCCCGTTCGACGCCGTCCCGCAGGTGGCTCGGCTGGACCCGGGAGGAGCCGAGGATGGTGCCGCCCTGGGCGAGGATGCCGCTCACCGAGTCCAGGGTCAGGGGGCGGTGGTGGCCCTCCAGGAATCCGCGCCACCCGTCCTCGAACCCGATGATCTCGTCGCCGTGGTCGACCACCCCCCGGTGGACCACGGATCGGATCACCGCGTTGAGGCCGGGGCAGTCACCGCCGCTGGTCAGCACTCCGATACGCATTAGCTTTGCAACTCCCGAGCAGAACCGAGGAACGGCCGGACCACAGGCTGGGACGACGAGCCGTCACCGTAACGGGGCACTCCCACGCCGGGGCGGCGGGGAGGTGGCCGTGGGGTGAAGGACCGGCCGATCCGGACAGAACGTCCGAAAACGGCCGCGAAGTCGAGCATACGGCCCCTGGTCCGGCCGGGCAGGAGCCGACGCGGGGGACGGCGCCGTCGGCGCCCCCGCGCGGAAGTGCAGCCTGCTGCCGAGGAGGGTGTGCAGTAGGCAGCCCCATTGTCGTACGTCCGGGACCGCCCGCGGGCCGGGTGACCGCATCGCGGGCACCCGGGCCGGGGCGGCCGGACGTACTAGGCGGGGCGCGTCGCGGCCGCGATGCGCTCGGCGCGCAGCGCGTCGTACCAGGTGGTGTCGGCCGGCGGCAGGGCGTTGACGTCCAGCGCCAGCTTGATCAGCAGGTCGGCCACGGCGGGGTTGCGGGCCAGCACCGGGCCGTGCAGGTAGGTGCCGAAGACGGTGTCCCGCCAGGCGCCCTCGGTGCCGTCGCCGGTGCCGTTGCCCCGGCCGACGCTGACGGTGGCGAAGGGCTGGACGCCCTGGCCGAGGTGGGTGACGCCCTGGTGGTTCTCGAAGCCCGTCAGCTGCGGCAGGCCGAGCCGGGGGTCGACGTCGGCGAGCACGTCGCCGACGCAGCGGGCGCCCTCGCCGCGGGCGGTCCAGACGTCGAGCAGGCCCAGGCCGGGCTCGCGCTCGCCGAGGTCGTTGATGAACTCGTGGCCCATGATCTGGAAGCCGGCGCAGACACCGAAGATGATCGCGCCGTTCTCGGCGGCCCGCACCAGGCCGCTGTCGGCGCGCAGCCGCTCGGCGGCGAGCCGCTGCGGGCGGTCCTCGCCGCCGCCGATCAGGTAGATGTCCCCGCTGGTGGGGATCGCCTGGTCGGAGCGGACGTCGATCCGGGTCACGTTGAGATGGCGCTGGCGGGCCCGGCGCTCCACGACCAGGGCGTTGCCCCGGTCGCCGTAGGTGCTGAGCAGGTCCGGGTAGACCCAGACCACGCGCAGGCTGCTCTCACTCATCCTCGAAGGCCTTCCGTCACGAAAAGACTGGTGTGCGGGCGCGGCATCAGCCGGCCACGACCTTCCGCAGCTGCTGGAAGGCGGTGTAGTTGGCGATGGCCTCGATCCGGCCGGGCGGGGCCATCCGGACGGCCTGCTCCAGGGTGTCCACCACGTGGAACTGCAGCCCGGCGACCTCCAGGCGGACGGCCAGGTCCAGCTTGCGCTGGCCCATCACGAAGACCGGGTGCCCGGCGAGGCGCTCGTAGTCGACGTCCCACAGCCAGGAGGTGTCGGTGCCGTCGGCGTCGAGGGCGTTGACGGAGAGGATCACCGGGGCGGGCGGGCCGTCGATCAGCGAGAAGGTCTCCAGCCAGCCGGCCGGGTTCTTGGCCAGCAGCAGGCGGATGTCCCGGCCCTGGTACTGGACCACGTCGTAGCGGCCGGCCACGGCGCTCACCGAGCGCATCCGCTCCAGGGCGACCTGGGGGGAGACGCCGAACACGGCGGCGACGGCGGCGGAGCTGGTGGCGTTGGCCAGGTTGGCCCGGCCCGGCAGCTGGAGCTGGATCGGCCAGGCGCCGCGCTGCGGGTCGATCACGTGGGTGCCCTGGAGCGCCCAGTGCGGGTTGGGGCGACGGAAGCCGCACTCCTGGCAGAACCAGTCGTCGCCGGGGCGCTGCATCACACCGCCGCAGGCGGGGCAGGACCAGGCGTCCTCCTTCCACGCCTGTCCGGCGGCCACCCAGACCACCTTCTTGCAGGAGGAGGCGGCCCAGGTCACCAGCGGGTCGTCGGCGTTGGCGATGACCACGGCCTCGGTGTCCTGGAGGCCCTCGCGCCACTTCTCGGCCATCATCCGGGTCTCGGCGGCGCGGTCGAGCTGGTCGCGGGAGAGGTTGAGCAGGGCGATCGCCTTGGGGCGGGTGTCGCGGGCGACCGTCGCCAGGTACTTCTCGTCGACCTCGATCACGCCGAAGCGGGCCTCCGTGCCGCCCGCCAGGGCGGAGGTGATGCCGGCCGGCATGTTGGCGCCGAGGGCGTTGGAGACCACCGGGCCGGCGGCGCGCAGCGCCTCGGCGATCAGGCGGGTGGTGGTGGTCTTGCCGTTGGTCGCGCTGACCAGGACGACGTCGAGGTGGTCGGCGAGGGTGGCGAGCAGGTCGGGGTCGAGCCTGAGGGCGACCTTGCCGCCGATCACCGAGCCGCTCCCGCGTCCGGCCTTGCGCGACACGGCGGCGGCGACCCGGCCGGCCGTGACAGCGATCTTGGCGCGGGCCGGCAGCGAGGCGTCGCGTGCGCCTGTGGGCTCCGATTCGGTGCCTGCCATGCTCAGTGGTTCCTCCTTGCTGCGGCACCGCCCAGGGCCGGATAACGGGCCGTCGGGCGGCGGGGACGGGGCTCAGCCTACCGACTCCGTCGTCCGGCCGGACGAACCGGACCCCGTGCCGCCTGCTGCGACGGGGCGGCGGGGGCTGTTGACGGGCCGTCAAGGAGGGCGGTGTACGGACGGAGCCTCTGTCCCTTCAGGACGCCCGCGGACGGTGGCGGGTTCCCCGGAGGCGCCGGTAAGGATCTGGTGAAGAAATGATCAGCGGCCCGGATGGTGGGTCCGGACGGCCGGGTCCTCGGCGCCCAGCGTGGCGGTGATCACCAGGGTGCCGTCCTCGGCCCGGAAGCCCAGCGGAGCGGACAGCCGGCGCATCGCGGCGATCAGACCGGCGTTGCCGGCGTGGGTCACCGCGTACACCGTCCCGACCCCGGCCGTGCGGGCCGCCGCCGACAGCCGCCGCAGCAGGGCCGTGCCCAGCCCGTGCCGCTGCCAGGCGTCCTCGACCAGGACGGCCAGCTCGGCCTCGCCGTCGTCCCACATCAGGTGCCCCAGGGCGAGGATCCGGCCGTCGGGGGCGGTCACGGCGAGGGTGCGGCCGTGCCGGGGGTCCAGCAGGTGGTCGAGGTAGCGGTCGGCGTCGCGGACCGGGCCGTGGTAGCGCAGCCGCAGCGCGGCGGGGGAGCAGCGGCCGTGCATGGCCAGCGCCGCTGCCTTGTCCGCCGGGCCGGCCGGCCGCAGCAGCAGTTCGGTCCCGTCCGGCAGGGACAGCCGGGCCGGGCCCTCCGGCGCCGGGCCGCCCGGGCCCTGCTGGGGGTGCTGGGGGTGCGGGTGCGTCCGGGCGGCCCGGTGCGGGCCGTCGGTGAGCGCCGGCGGCCGGGAGGCCTGGCCCTCGGGCGCCGCGCACCTGCGGTCGGACCCGCGGAAGGGCCGGTGCCAGAGCCGTTCGGGGCGCGTGCGTGGTGCCGTCATGAGGCCGACGCTACCGACGGCTCGCTTCCGCTCGGTTACGTGATCGTGAACGGGTGGAGGCCCGGGACGCGCCCGGGACCGGATGGGGCCGGACCGGGACCGGCGGGCCCGCGGGCCGGGACGGATCCGGCACAGGTCCGGACCACTGCCTCAGGCGGACGGGACAGCGGGCGGCCGACGGTGGATTCCGAGCCCGGCGCTCCTGGTCAGAGGGGCAGCCGGGGTCCTTCCCCACCGACGCACCGAAGGCGAATACCATGCGCACCACCCCGTCCGTCTCCGCCGCCCCCGCCGTCTCCGCCGTCCCGCACGCCCGCCGGGCGCCGGTCGGCAGCCCGCTCACCGCCCTGCTCGACCGGCAGGCCCAGGCCCGGCCGGCCGACCGGGCCGTCGTCGGCGACGGCACCGGCCTCACCTTCCCGGAACTGGCCGGGGCCGCCCGCCGGATCGCCGCCGGGCTGCGTGGCCTGGGGGCCGGCACCGACGCCTGCGTCGGCGTGTACGTCGAGCCGTCGGTGGACCTGGTCACCGGCGCCTGGGGCGTGCTCTACGCCGGGGCCTGCTACCTGCCGCTGTCTCCCGAGTACCCGGAGGACCGGCTCCGCTACATGATCGAGGACAGCGGCACCCGGATCGTGCTCACCCAGGAACACCTGCGCGAGCGGCTGGCCGCACTGGCCCCGGCCGGGACGGCGATCCTCACCCTCGACGACGTGCCGGCGCTCCACACCGAAGCCGGGAAGCCGGGGGCGGCGGGGGTGGCGGGGGAGCCCGGGGAGGCCGGGCAGGCCGAGGAGGCAGGGGAGGCGGCCCGGCCGGAGTCGCTGGCCTACGTCATCTACACCTCCGGCAGCACCGGCCGCCCCAAGGGCGTCATGATCGAGCACCGCTCGGTGGTCTCCCAGCTGCGCTGGATGCTCGACTCCGGGCACCTCGGCCCCGAGGTCACCGTGCTGCAGAAGACCCCGATGAGCTTCGACGCCGCCCAGTGGGAGATCCTCGCCCCGGCCGTCGGCGCCCGCGTGGTGGCCGGCACGCCCGGCCTCCACCGCGACCCGGAGGCCCTGGTCGCCGCCGTCCGGCGGCACGGTGTGAGCGCGCTGCAGTGCGTGCCCACCCTGCTCCAGGCGCTGCTGGACACCGACGGCTTCACCGGGTGCACCAGCCTGACCCGGCTGTTCTCCGGAGGGGAGGCGCTCTCCCGGCGGCTCGCCCGCAACCTGGGCCTGGCCCTGCCCGGGGCGTCGCTGGTCAACCTGTACGGTCCGACCGAGTGCACCATCAACGCCACCGCGTACGTGGTCGACCCGGCCGGTCCGGGCGACGGCGCCGGTTCGGTGCCGATCGGCCGCCCGGTCGACGACACCCAGTGCCACGTCCTGGACGAGGACCTGGTGCCGGTCGCCGGCGACGCCGTCGGCGAGCTGTACATCGGCGGTGTCCAGCTGGCCCGCGGCTACCTGAACCGGCCGGAGCTGACCGCGGAGCGGTTCGTCCCGTCCCCGTTCGCCCCCGGTGAGCGGCTGTACCGCACCGGAGACCTCGCGCAGTGGAACCCGGACGGCACCCTCCAGTTCGCCGGCCGGGTCGACAACCAGGTCAAACTGCGCGGCTACCGGGTCGAACTGGACGAGATCGCCCGCGCGATCGAGGAGCACACCTGGGTGCGCCGCTCGGCCGCCGTCGTCAGCGACGACGAGCGCACCGGCCACCGCAACCTGGTCGCCTGCGTCGAACTCAACCCGCGCGAGGCCGCCCTGATGGACCAGGGCAGCCACGGCGGCCACCACCAGTCCAAGGCCAGCAAGCTCCAGGTCAAGGCCCAGCTCTCCGACCCCGGCCTGCGCGACCCGGCACGACTGGCCGGCCGCGAACGGATCGCACTGCCCGGGCGGCGCGAGAGCGAGGCCCAGCGCCGGGAGACCTTCGCCCGCAAGACCTACCGCTTCTACGACGGCGGCCCGGTCACCCGCGAGGACCTCACCGCGCTGCTCGCCCCGCGCCCGGCCGGCGCCTTCGGCCGGGACCTGGAACTGCTGAGCTTCCCCGAACTCGGCCGCGTGCTGCGCTGGTTCGGCCAGTTCCACAGCGAGGAGCGGCTGCTGCCCAAGTACGCCTACGCCTCGCCGGGCGCGCTGTACGCGACCCAGCTGTACCTGGAGACCGGCGGCCTGGACGGCCTCCCGGCCGGGCTGTACTACTACCACCCCGTCGAGCACGTCCTGGTCCGGATCGGGCCCGCCGGGACCCGCGAGGAGGCGTACCTGACGCTGCACTTCTCCGGGAAGCACGGCGCCATCGAGCCGGTCTACAAGACCAACATCCGCGAGGTGCTGGAGTTCGAGACCGGCCACATGCTGGGCGTCTTCGAGGAGGTGCTGCCCGAGTACGGGCTGGACGTGCGCCCGCTCGGCCTCGACCCGGCGGTCAAGGACCGGCTGGACGTGGCCGAGGAGGACCACTACCTGGGCGGCTTCGCCGTCGTCCGCAACACCGGCGCGGCGCGTCCCGAGCACACCGAGCTGTACCTCCAGGCCCACCAGGGCCGGGTCGACGGCCTGCCGGGCGGCCTCTACCGGTACGCCGACGGAGGGCTGACCCGGGTCTCGGACTCCGTGGTGGAGTCCCGGCACGTGATCGCGATCAACCAGTCCGTCTACGCCCGGGCCTCGTTCGGCATCACCGCCGTCGGCCGCGCCGACGAGGAGTGGCTGGAGTACATCGCGCTCGGCACCAAGCTGCACCACCTCCAGCGCAACGGCCGGGGCCTGGGCTTCATGTCCTCCGGCTACAGCTCCAGGTCCGGCCACCCGCTGCCCGCCGCCCGCCGCATCGACGGGATCCTCGCCGAGCACGGCATCGCGGCCGGCCCGTCGTACTTCTTCCTCGGCGGCAAGGTGAGCGAGGAGCAGATCCGCAGCGAGGGCATGTACGAGGACACCGTCCACATGAAGGGACCGGCCGAGATCATCAAGGACGAACTGGCCAACCTGCTGCCCGACTACATGCTCCCCAACCGGGTGCTGGTGGTGGACGCCCTGCCGCTGACCGCGAACGGCAAGGTCGACCTCAAGGCGCTCGCCGCCTCGGACGCCGTCCGCGCCTCAGGGGCCCGCGGCGAGTACACCGCGCCGGGCACCGCGCACGAGCGGTGGCTGGCCGAGGCCTGGGGGCAGGCGCTGAAGTACGAGGACGTCTCGGTGACGGACGAGTTCTTCGCGGTCGGCGGCAACTCGCTGGTCGCCGTGGCCCTGGTCCACCGGATCAACCGCGAGTTCGGCGTCGCGCTGCCGCTCCAGGTGCTGTTCCAGTGCCCGAAGCTGGGCGACCTGGCCGCGCGCATCGAGCGGGCCTGCGCCGAGCGGGCGAGCGGCGAGAGCGGCGAGAGAGGCGCTGACGGGGCCGGGACGGCCGGCTCCCGGCTGATCCCGCTGCACCCGGGCGAGGCCGGCCGGCCCGTGTTCTGCTGGCCCGGGCTCGGCGGCTACCCGATGAACCTGCGCCTGCTCGGCCGCGAGGCGAGCGCGGGCCGCGCCTTCTACGGCGTCCAGGCGCACGGCATCAACGAGGGCGAGACGCCGTACCCGACCATCCGGGAGACGGCCGCCGCCGACGTCGCCGAACTGCGGCGGATACAGCCCCAGGGCCCGTACACGCTGTGGGGCTTCTCCTTCGGCGCCCGGGTCGCCTTCGAGGCGGCCTGGCAGCTGGAGCAGGCCGGCCAGCGGGTGGAGGACCTGCTGCTGATCTGCCCCGGCAACCCGAAGGTGCGCCAGGGCGACGGCCGCCGGTGGGGCCGCGAGGCCTCGTACGCCGACCCGGCGTACGTGACCATCCTGTTCGGGGTGTTCACCGGCCGGATCAGCGGCCCCGACCTGGAGCGCTGCCTCGCCGAGACCGAGGACGAGGACGGCTTCGTCGCCTCCGTGCACCGGACGCTGCCGGAGCTGGACGAGGAGCTGATCCGCCGGATCACCGGAATCGTCGCCGAGACCTACGAGTTCGAGTACAGCTTCCGCGAGCTCGCCGAACGGCGGCTGGACGCCCCGGTGACCCTGTTCAAGGCCGCCGGCGACGACTACTCCTTCATCGAGGGCAGCAGCGGCTACTCCGCCGCCCCGCCGACCGTGGTCGACCTGGCCGGGGACCACTACGGGGTGCTGAAGGAGCACGGGGTGGGCGAACTCGTCGCCGCGATCCGGGCGCTGGAGCGGACGGGCGACACCCGCTGAGGCGGACACGCTCACGGATGGCCCAGGATCTGTGAGCGGGTGGGCCCCTTCGGATAGGGATGGCTCGGCTTTCCGCCGATCCCGTCCCGATCCGAAGGGGTTCACCCATGTCCGTGAAGAAGCAGGTCCGGCAGTCCGTACGGGCCGCCGCGTGGTGCGCGCTGCTCCTCGTCGCCCCGCTCGCCCTTGCCCAGCCGGCCGCCGCCGTCGCCTCCACCGTCTCCTCCGGTTCGTCCGACTCCTCCGACTCCTCCGAGATCAACGGCCCCAAGACCCCGGAGGAGGCCGCCGCCTGCAAGTCCGTCACCGGTGCCCTGCTCGGCGGCTTCGGCGCGATGCTCGGCAACGCGGTGTGCGCCGTGCGGCCCGCCGACGAGGGCTGACCTCCCGCCGTACGCGTGGCCGGGCGTCCGGACACCCCGCCGGGGTCGTCCGGACGCCCGGTGCCGGGGCGGGTGCACCGGTCAGGTGATCCGGGTCAGGTGGTCCGGGTCAGGCGATCCGGGTCGGGTGGTCCTGGAGGGTGTGCCCCGTCGTGGTCAGAAGGGCGGCCAGCGCGGCCGGGGTGACGGCGCGGGAGGTGCGGAGGAAGAGCTCCTCGGGGTGGAGCGAGAGCAGGGTGATCTCGTGGTCGGCGAGCGCGGTGGGGGTGTGGGCGAGCGCCGTGGTGCGCACCCGCCACAGGACGGTCGGGGGCGGCGCGTGGGGCGACCACCAGGTGTGCAGCAGGGCGGTGGCGAGCAGGGCGAGGGCGGAGGCGGCCAGGACGACCGGGCCGTCGGGCCCGTCCACCACGAGCTTGGCGATGAGGTCGGCCGCCGTGACGGAGAGGAAGACCGCGGCGAGCTCGACGGTGTCGCGGCGCCAGCGGTGGGCCCGGCGGGGAGAGGTCTTCGAGTGCTCCATGCCACCACCCTGCCCGACCGGTGTTTCCCGGCCGGGCGTCCGTCGTGACCAGGCGGTTACGGTCCGCGCGGGGCTGTTACGGGAGCAGCTCGCGGGCCGCGGCCCTGACCTCGGCGAGCAGGAGACGGAGGTCGTCCTCGGTGGTGGCGGCGTTGAGGAGGCAGGCGCGCAGCAGCTCGTCCTCGCCGAGGCGGGCGCCGGTGACGAAGACCCGGCCGCGCTGCTGGACGGCGGCGGGCAGGTCGCGGTTGAGGGCGTTGCGGGCGGCCGGGTCCAGGCCGGGCGCGCGGTGGCGGAACGCCACGATGGAGGTCTGCACCTCGGCGAGCAGCTCCAACTCCTCGTCGGCCTCGACGAGTCCGCCGAGCAGGCGGGCCAGTTCGGTGCACCGGGCGATGTCCCGGGAGAGGCCGTCGCGGCCCTTGTGGGCGATGGTGGCCCAGACCTTGAGGGCCCGGAACGGCCGGGTCTGCTCGGTGCCGTACTCGGAGAACCAGCCGAGCGCGCCGGCCGCCTCGTCGCGCAGGTAGGACGGGACGAGGCTGAAGGTGGCGCGCAGCTCCTCGGTGTCGCGGACCAGGGCGCAGCCGCAGTCGACCGGGACGCCGAGCCACTTGTGCGGGTCGAGGGCGAGCGAGTCGGCGCGCTCCAGGCCGGCGTAGCGGTGGGCGATGGCGGGGTCGAGCCGGCCGAAGGCGCCGTACGCGCCGTCCACGTGCAGCCAGAGCCGCTGCTCCTCGCACAGGTCGGCGATCGGGTCGAAGCGGTCGACGGCGCCGGTGCCGACGGTGCCGGCGGAGGCGACGACCAGGAAGGGGAGCAGTCCGGCGGCCCGGTCGCGCTCGACGGCCGCGCGCAGCTCGGCGGTGTCCAGCAGGCCGTCCGGGCCGGTGGCGACGGTGCGCAGGTGCCTGCTGCCCAGGCCGAGGAGCTCGGCGGCCTTGCGGACGCAGGAGTGGGTCTCGCCGGTGACGTAGCCGACCAGCGGGGGCAGGCCCGCCAGGCCGTCCTCGCGGACGTCCCAGCCGGCCCGGCGGGCGGCGCGGTTGCGGGCGGCGGCGAGGCAGACGATGGTCGCCATCGAGGTGCCCGAGGTGAGCAGCCCGCCGCCGGCCGGGTGCGGGAAGCCGACGAGTTCGGCGATCCAGCGGACGACGGCGCGCTCCAGGTGGACGTCGGCGTGGTCGCCGCCGGCCGAGCTGGGGTTCATCGCCGAGGCGGCGAGGGTGGCGAGCACCCCGGCGGGGGCGGGGGCGGAGTTGACCCAGCCGAAGAAGCGCGGGCTGCCGTTGCCCATCGGATGAGGAAGGACCTCGCGTCCGATGGCGTCGACCAGCTCGCCGAGCGGGCGGCCCCCGGCGGGCAGCGGGGCGTCGAGCAGGGCGCGGCGGGCGTCGTCGTCCATCGGCTGCCAGACGGGGCGGTCGGGCAGTCCGGCGAGGTGGTCGGAGACCAGGTCGGCGGTGGCGTGGGCGGCGGCGCGGAAGTCCTCGGTGGTCATGGCGTGCTCCAGGGAGGCCGGGGAGGTGGGGCGCGGCGTCCTCGGCGCACCGTGGTCCGGTGATCTTACGGAGAGGCGATCGTATGCAAAAGGCCCGCGCCGTGCGGCGCGGGCCCTCATGCTGAGACCGGGGGTGGGGGTCCGGGCGGGCCGGACGGGGGGCGGGACGGGAGACGGCGGGCGGGTTCAGTCCAGCGAAGCGGACAGGCCGCTCGCGGAGCGGCAGTAGCCCTGCATCTCCTTGCCGGTGATCTTGGCGCAGAGCCGCCCGGCCGCGCCGCCGTCCGTGTAGTTGACCGTGTAGTAGCTGACCAGGCCCTCCGCGCAGGCCTTGCGCTGCCAGCCGTCGGCGGCGGTGGCGCACTGCTGGGCGGCCCAGTCCTCGCGGTCCAGGTTGTACTTCATGGTCCGCGAGCCGACGCCCCGGCTGCAGTCCACCGCCCCGCCGCTCGCCTTGCCGTTGAGGCACCACTTGAGGGCCTCGGCGTAGACCTCGGGGTGGTTCGGGTAGTCGTGCGAGGAGAGGTAGAACGTCGGGGCGTAGAAGAAGCAGGCGGACTGGAACAGCGAGGGCTGGTCCTTGCAGGGGTAGAGCGGGTCCTGGGCGAGCTTGTCGGCGGGCAGGTTGGCCTTGGCCTGCTCGTCCTCCTCGTCCGGGCCGAAGAGCTGCATGAACAGGCCCTCGGAGCAGCGGATCCGGTTCTGGTCGGTGGGGAACTTGTTGCACAGGTCGCGGGCCTTGGCGACGTCCTGCTTGACCACGAACATCGTGCCGTGGCCGACGCCGTGGATGCAGGGGCCGCTGTTCTTGGGCGCGCAGAGCTTGAGCAGGTCCACCTCGGGCTGGGCGGAGGCGTTGAGCATCTCCTCGACGGCGCCGTGCAGGTAGCCGGCCGCACAGGTCTCGTGCGGGTAGGAGATGACCTTCTGGAAGTCGGCGTTGAAGCGCTTGACCGCCGAGTGGCCGAGCTCGTGCGCGATCGGGTGGCAGAAGCGCACGGTGTACGGCTTCTCCTTGGTGATCTTGTCGAGGTCGGCGAGGGCGACACCGGGGTCGGTGGCGTCCATCTCGGCCATCAGCTTGTTGCGCAGGGTCGAGCGGGTCCACACCGCCGGATCGCCGGTCGGCGTCGCGCTCGCGGCGCCCGCCGAGGCCGGCTGGGCGCCGGCGCCGGGGGCGGGAGCCCCGGGGGCCGTGGCGGCCGGGGTCGCGGTGGCCGCCGCGGGCGACCAGTCGGTGACGGCCACCGACCCGAGGCCCAGGACGCCCAGGAGCAGGGCGGTGAGAATCGCGAAGACTCGCGGCTGCATGAGCGGGATCCCCCGGCGGATCGAGGTGGACGGGTTCTCTCCCATCCTGACGGCACGGGGGCGGGATTCCACGAATTCGCCCGCCATTCGGGAGGTGTCGGCGACGCTACCGCACCGTGCGACGCCCGGACGCGGCGGGATGGTTCCCGATGATCACCCGGACGGCGCAACGGCCCGCGCGCTCGCGGTGTTGCTCCGTCCGGGTGTCCGGGTGTCCGGGCGTCAGAGTTCCAGCGTCACCTGGTACTCCGTCAACCAGGTGTCCAGGTCCAGGGCGAGGTCGGCGCCCAGCCGGACGGACTGCGGGTCGGTGTCCGGGGCGAGGGCGTCGGCGAGGCGCCGCCGGTCGAGCAGGCCGAGCGCCGGGGACGTCCGCTCGGCGGCGAGCCGGGCGAGTTCCGAGCGCAGCCGGGCCGGGTAGTGCGGGTCGGTGGTCACCGGGTACGGGCTCTTCATCCGGTCGGCGACCGCCGCGGGCAGCACGTCCCGGACGGCGGCTCGCAGCAGGCTCTTCTCCCGTCCGTCGAAGTTCTTCATCGCCCAGGGCGTGTTGAAGACGTACTGGACCAGCCGGTGGTCGCAGAACGGCACCCGCACCTCCAGGCCGTTGGCCATGCTCATCCGGTCCTTGCGGTCGAGCAGGATGCAGACGAAGCGGGTCAGGTTGAGGTAGGAGATCTCGCGCATCCGCCGTTCCGTCGGGTCGGCCGCGGCCAGGTGCGGGACCTCGGCGATCGCGTCGCGGTAGCGGTCCCGGCGGTATTCGTCCAGGTCGAGCTTGCGGAGCAGCTCGGTGTCGAGGAGCTGTTCGCGGGGGCAGGAGCCGGCGCCGGCGATCCGGGTGAGGCCGGTGGCCCAGGGGAAGTCCTCGGCGGCGATGCTCACCGGGTCGTGGAACCAGCGGTAGCCGCCGAAGAGCTCGTCCGCGGACTCTCCGGACAGAGCGACGGTGGAGTGGCGGCGCACGCCCTGGAAGAGGAGCAGCAGCGAGACGTCCATGTCCCCGACGCCGCCCGGCAGGTCGCGGGCGCGCAGCACGGTGGAGCGCCGGGCGACGTCGCTCAGCTCGGCGGCGTCCAGCTCGACCACGCTGTGGTCGGCGCCGACGTGCCGGGCGAGCAGCCGGGCGAACGGGCCGTCGGCGGTCTCCCGGACGGTGTCGGCGGGGAGGCCGCCGCCCGGGCCGGCGAAGTCGACGGAGAAGGAGCGCACCGGTCCGGCGCCGGCCGCGCCCAGCGTCCGGGCGGCGAGCGCGGTGACGGCGCTGGAGTCCAGGCCGCCGGAGAGCAGCGAGCAGAGCGGGACGTCCGCTTCGAGCTGGCGGTGCACGATGTCGTCCAGCAGGGCCCGGACGGTGGCGACGGTGGCCTCCAGTCCGTCGGTGTGCTCGCGGGCCTCCAGCGCCCAGTAGCGGTGCTCCGAGACGCCCGAGCGGCGCACCCGCACCAGGTGGCCGGGCCGGACCTCGCGGATGTCCCGGTAGGGCGTCAGGCCGGGGGTGCGGGTGTAGCCGAGCAGTTCGCGCAGCCCGTCCAGGCCGACCACCGGGCGGACGGCGGGGTGGGCGAGCAGGGCCTTGACCTCGGAGCCGAAGACCACACCGTCGGGGGTGGGCTGGTAGTGCAGCGGCTTGACGCCCATCCGGTCGCGGACCAGCAGCAGCTCCTCGCGGCGGGCGTCCCAGACGGCGAAGGCGAACATGCCGTTGAGCCGCCGGGCCAGGTCCTCGCCCCATTCCAGGTAGGCGTGCAGCACGACCTCGGTGTCGCTGCGGGTGCGGAAGCGGTGGCCGGCCGCCTCCAGTTCCGCGCGCAGCTCGCGGTGGTTGTAGACCTCGCCGCTGTAGGACAGCGCGGCGATCAGCCGGCCGTCCTGCTCGACCGTCATCGGCTGGGTGCCGCCCTCGAGGTCGATCACCGCGAGGCGGCGGTGGCCGAGCGCGGCGTGCGGCTCCAGGAGGACGCCGCCGGCGTCCGGGCCGCGGTACCGCTGGGTGGCCGTCATCGCGTCGAGGACGGCCCGGTGCCCCGGCTCGGCGGTGAGGTCGCGCTCGAACGCGACCCATCCGGTGATCCCGCACATCAGCAAGCCTCCGGTCTTCCGCTTCGTGTTCAGGGGATCACGCTACGTGTGGAGTTGGTGACGGTTCAAGAGTTCGCCCGAAGACGAACGGATGGGAGGGTAGTCGGCCGTCCGGGGCGCCGCCACCGGGTGGACGCGAGCTGAAATTCGTAAAGTCTGCCCGATTTCGGGCAGGAAGATTGGCTTCCCCGAGCCGCCGGACCTAGGCTCCTCATTCGTGCCGAGCTCACCCCACCCTCACGAAGACCTCCTCGCCCACCTCAGCCGGACCAGCCCGCTCGGGCCCCGGGAGGCGGCGCGGGTCGTGGCGGAGGTCCTGGCGTACTTCTCCGAGAGCACCGAGGAGTACGTGCGCCGCCGCCACACCGAGCTGCAGGCACGCGGCCTGACCAACGAGCGGATCTTCGCCCGGCTCGCCGAGGAGCTGCCGCAGCGCCGGGTCGCGGCGCCGGAGCTCTCGGCCCGCCAGCTGCGGCGGATCGTCTACGGCTGAGCACCGCCGCCCGAGGTCACCACCAGGTGCGCCGCGTCGCCGCCACGGCGCCGGGGCCGCCGTCACGCCTGCCGCGCCGCCACCACGGGCGCGCGGCACGGCCGAGTCGTCCGTTCACTACCAAGAGGAGTCCACGCATGTGCGGAATCGTGGCCTACATCGGCCCCAAGGACGCGACCCCCTTCCTGCTGGAGGGGCTGGCCCGGCTTGAGTACCGCGGCTACGACTCGGCCGGCGTCGCCGTCACCGGGCGCAGCGGCGGCCTCAAGCTCCGCAAGGTGAAGGGCCGGGTCGCCGACCTCGCCGCCGCCGTGCCGGCCCGCTTCAAGGGCACCACCGGCATCGGCCACACCCGCTGGGCCACCCACGGCGTGCCCAGCGACGCCAACGCGCACCCGCACCTGGACAACGCCGAGCGGATCGCCGTCGTCCACAACGGCATCATCGAGAACGCCGACGAGCTGCGCGCCAAGCTGACCGCCGACGGCGCCGTCTTCCGCTCCGAGACCGACACCGAGGTGCTCGCCCACCTGATCGCCGCGCACGTCACCGAGGGCGTCGAGCTGGAGGACGCGGTGCGCGCCGCGCTCGGCCGGGTCGTCGGCACGTACGGCATCGCCGTCCTCGACGGCGAGCAGCCGGACCGGATCGTCGTCGCCCGCAACGGCAGCCCGATCGTGCTCGGCATCGGCGAGAAGGAGATGTTCGCCGCCTCCGACGTCTCCGCGCTGGTCCGCTACACCCGCCAGGTCGTCCACCTGGAGGACGGCGAGCTGGCCACCGTCCGGGCCGACGGCTTCCGCACCTTCACCGCGGACGCCCGCACCACCCACCGTCAGCCGTCCACCGTGGACTGGGAGATCGACTCCTTCGACACCGCCGGCTACGAGCACTACCTGCTCAAGGAGATCCACGAGCAGCCCGGCTCGGTCGAGCGCACGCTCAGCGGCCGGCTCGACGAGCGCTTCGCCACCGCGCACCTCGGCGGCCTCAACCTGGACGCCCGGGAGCTGCGCGAGATCCGCCGGGTCAAGATCCTCGGCTGCGGATCCGCCTACTACGCGGGCGAGATGGGCGCGCAGTTGATCGAGGAGCTGTCCCGGATCCCGGCGCACAGCGAGCCCGCCTCGGAGTTCCGCTACCGCAACCCGGTGATCGAGGCGGACACCCTGTACGTCGCGGTCAGCCAGTCCGGCGAGACCTACGACACGCTGGCCGCCGTCCAGGAGATCAAGCGCAAGGGCGGCCGGGTGCTCGGCGTCGTCAACACCGTGGGCAGCGCTATCGCCCGAGAGTGTGACGGCGGCATCTACCTGCACGCCGGACCGGAGGTCTCCGTCGCCTCCACCAAGGCGTTCACCTCCACCGTGGTCGCCTTCGCGCTGCTCGCCCTGCACTTCGGCCGCATCCACGACCTGTCGCCCGCCGACGGGCGCCGGATCGTCTCCGCCCTGAAGGCACTGCCGGACCAGATCCGCGAGGTGCTGGAGCAGAGCGAGGCGATCGCCGAACTCGCCGCCGAGTACACCGAGTCGGCCGGCATGATGTTCATCGGCCGGGTGCGCGGCTACCCGGTGGCCCGCGAGGGCGCGCAGAAGCTCAAGGAGATCTCCTACGTGCACGCCGAGGCCTACCCGGCGAGCGAGCTCAAGCACGGCCCGCTGGCCCTGATCAGCCCCGAACTGCCCACCGTGGCGCTCGTCCCGGACGACGAGCTGCTGGACAAGAACCTGACCACGCTCGGCGAGATCAAGGCCCGCTCCGGCCGGGTCATCGCGATCGCCCACCGCCGCCCGGAGGAGAAGCTCGCGGACCACTGCATCCTGGTCCCCAAGAGCGAGCCCGAGCTGGACCCGCTGCTGCTCAACATCCCGCTCCAGCTGCTCGCCTACCACGCCGCCGTCGCCCTCGGCCGCGACGTGGACAAGCCGCGCAACCTGGCGAAGAGCGTGACGGTCGAGTAGCCGTCACCGCAGGACCACCGGGCCCCGGTCGCTGTGCGGACGGCCGGGGCCCGGGTGGCTTTCGGGGCCCGGCCGTGCGGTGGGGTGGGGCGCGTGATGGGGTGGTTCGCTCAGAAGACCGAGCAGCCGGAGAGGGTGGTCAGGGTGTCCAGGGCGGTGACCGCCGCCACCGAGTTGCCGGCCTGGTCGAGGCGGGGGCCCCAGGCGCAGACGGCGGCGCGGCCGGGGAGTATGGCGAGGATGCCGCCGCCGACGCCGCTCTTGCCCGGGAGGCCGACCCGGAAGGCGAACTCGCCGGCGGCGTCGTAGGTGCCGCAGGTGAGCAGGACGGCGTTGATGCGCTTGGCCTCGCTGCGGGACATCAGCCGGGTGCCGTCGGCGCGCACGCCGTAGCGGGCGAGGAACGAGCCGGCCAGGACGAGGTCGCGGCAGCTCGTGGTGAGGGCGCAGTGGGCGTAGTAGTGCTCCAGGACGGTCTCGACCGGGTTCTCCAGGTTGCCGTGGCTGGCGATGAAGTGGGCCAGGGCGGCGTTGCGGTGGCCGTGCTCGGCCTCGGAGGCGGCGACCACCGGATCGGTGTCGAGCCCGGGGTTGCCGGACTCGCGGCGCAGGAACTCCCGTACCGCGCCGGAGGCGTCGCCGGTCATGGTCTGCAGCCGGTCGGTGACCACCAGGGCGCCCGCGTTGATGAACGGGTTGCGTGGGATGCCGTGCTCGGTCTCCAGCTGGACCAGGGAGTTGAAGGGGTTGCCGGACGGCTCGCGGCCGACGCCCTGCCAGAGCGTGTCGCCGCCGTAGGCCACCGCGAGGGCCAGCGAGAACAGCTTGGACACGCTCTGGACGGAGAACGGCCGCTCCCAGTCGCCGACGCCGTGCAGCTGCCCGTCGACGGTGGCGACGGCCATGCCGAAGGCCTCCGGATCGGCGGTGGCGAGCGCCGGGATGTAGTCGGCGACCCTTCCCCGGCCCCGGGTCGCCCGGGCCGCCCCCTCCGCGGCCGCCAGCAGCACCGGCCAGTCCAGGGCCTCCCCGTCGGGCTCACCGTTCAACGCTCTTCCTCCACCGGCACCGCGTACGGACATGATCGGGACCGGGCGCGCGGTGCGGGCGGCGTCCGGTCCGACCAGGATTATCCGTGTTTCGGGCGGGTGCTTCGGTACCGGGGGCGGGTGGCTCCGGTACGGGGCGGTTCGGTATGGGGTGGTGCGGTTCGGTATGGGGTGGTGCGGTACCGGCGGTGGGCGGTTCCGGCGCGGGGCGGTGGATGGTCCGGGGCGGTGCCCGGGTGCGGCCGCGCTACGGCGCGTTGGTGGGGGCCTCGACGGGCGGGCCGGTGAGCAGAGTGCCGGTGTCGGAGTAGGGCCAGCCGTTCGGGACGCAGCCGTGCAGTCCCTTGATCTGCTGCATCATCACCGGCGCCGGGGCGCCCGGCCCGGGGCAGTCGACGTGGCCGTTGCCGAGGATGTGGCCGACCTCGTGGTTGACCGCGAGCGCGTGGTACAGCTCGGGCTTGCCCTGGTAGAACTCGGACAGCTCGGTCCAGCGCTTCAGGTTGATGACCACCTGGTGGGTGACACCGCAGTTCACCCAGCCGCCGGTGTCCAGCCCGTACTGGCCGCAGATCCGGTCGGTGGACTGCGGCGTGGCCAGGTAGACGGTGAAGTCGACCGGGTCGGCGGGCATCCGCTGGAAGGAGGCCGTGCCGCCGGCCGCCCAGCCCTGGCGGACGTCGCCCAGGACCGCGTCCACCTCGGCGGCGAACTGCTCCGGACTCTCCGCGATCCCGTTCTCCACCCGCACCTTGTAGCGGTACAGGTGCTCGCCGGTGCCGAACCGGGCGGAGCCGCCGGGCGCCGTGGTGAACGCCAACGCGGCCGGGCCGTGCTTCCGGTCGTTCCACGGCTGCCACCACAGCAGGCCGGCCGTCAGGACCGCGACGAGCGCGAGGGCGAGCGCGCCGTGCCAGGGCTTCCGGGGGCGGAGCCGGGCCGGCAGCGGGGTCAGCAGGAGTGCGAGCCGTCGCCCGAGCAGCCGGGTGAGCGCGCTCAACGGCCGCTCCCGGTCGGGTGGGCCCGGAGTCTGCTGCCGGGCGGGGTGGTGCCGGGCGGTACGGGGCCGAGCGGCGGTATGGGGCTGAGCGGGGTGCTGCAGAACATGGCGGTACGGCTCCGGTGCGGGATCGGCGGTTCGGGCGGCCGATCGGCGACCGGGCTTCGGGGCCGGGGGCCGGATGGGCCCGGTCGGGTCAGGTCAGGCTGGGTCGGGTCGGGTCGGGCGATGGGGTTGTACCTGGAGGAACGGGAGGGGGCGGTGCGGGGGTTCAGGGGCAGCTCAGCGGTGGTGCGGGGGCCCAGTCGGATGCGGGTCCCGGCCGGTTCCCGGAACCGCTCGATGGTGTCACCCGTGCGGCGTGTCCCTGGGCCCGGGGGTCGGATTCGGGTGTTGTGGTGCGGGTCGGCCCGCCGGGCGCGTCCCCCCGGGCCGATCCAGCCCGTGCGCACGCCATTGGAGGCACCGCCATGTCCACTACCGCCGTTTTCGCCGTCGACGGGATGAGCTGCGGCCACTGCGAGAGGACGGTCAGCGCGGGGCTCTCCGCGCTCCCGGGCGTCACCGAGGTCGTCGCCGACGCGCCGAGCGGGCGGGTCACCGTGGCCTCCGCCCGGCCGCTGGACGAGGCCGTGGTCCGCGGCGCGGTCGACGGGGCCGGGTTCACGCTGGTCGGGCGGGCCTGAGGAGCCGTTCAGGGTCCGCTCACGGGGGTGGGATCGCGGGGCGGGTGGGACCACTGGGACCGCGGGGTCCGTCGGTGGTGGCCGACGGACCCCGCGGCCCGTCCGGTTCAGCCCATCG
Organism: Kitasatospora sp. NPDC056446; assembly: GCF_042796115.1. Taxonomy (NCBI): domain Bacteria; kingdom Bacillati; phylum Actinomycetota; class Actinomycetes; order Kitasatosporales; family Streptomycetaceae; genus Kitasatospora; species Kitasatospora sp. NPDC056446. Next base: position 96,373 of record NZ_JBHTRF010000029.1, read on the forward strand.
TCTTCGCGCCGTCCAGGGCCTCGCGGATGATGTCGGCATGGCCGGCGTGCTGGGAGGTCTCGGCGATGACGTGCAGCAGGACCCGGCGGGCCGACCACTCGGCGTCGGCCTGGAACCAGGGGGCCTTCGGCAGCGGGTGGGAGGCGTCCAGGTCCGGGAGGGTGGCCACCAGCTCGTCCGTGCGGAGCGCCACCTCGGCGTACGCGGCCAGCACGCCGGCCAGCGTCTCGCCGGGCAGCATGCGGTACTCGTCGGCGCGGGCGGCGATGTCGGCCTCCGTCCAGGTGGTGAAGTCCGGCATCGCGGACGGGCCTTCCAGGATGAAGTCCACCCAGTGCCGCTCCATCGAGGTGACGTGCTTGATCAGGCCGCCCAGACACAGCGCGCTCACGGTGGTCCGCAGGCCGGCCTGCTCGTCGGTGAGGTCGCGGGTGGTGAAGCGCAGGAAGTAGCGGTGCTTCGCCAGGGTCTCCAGGAAGTCGGCGCGCTCACCGGTGACGGTGGCCGGCACGGCGTCGGCGGTGGCGCTGGTGACGCTGCTCGCGGCGTTGGTGGCGGCGGCGTTGGTGGCGGCGGCGTCGGTGGAGGCGGCGTTGCTGGAGGTGGTGGTCATGGTTCGGGCCTTCCGTTCGGTTCCTGCTCCCTCGGACAAGAACAACGCTACGGAGGGAAGCGGTCAGTTCCTGTCCTGAATTGCCGCGAGAATCGGAAGCATGGCGAACACCAGCTCCCGCACGCTGCGACTGCTCTCCCTCCTCCAGACCCACCGGTACTGGCCCGGCGAGGAATTGGCCGGCCGGCTCGACGTCTCCGTCCGCACCCTGCGTCGGGACGTCGACCGGCTGCGCGACCTCGGCTACCCCGTCGAGGCGCAGCGCGGCGTCGACGGTGGCTACCAGCTGGCGGCGGGCGCGGCGCTTCCTCCGCTGGTGATCGACGACGAGGAGGCGGTGGCCCTGGCAGTGGGCCTCCAGGCCGCGGCGGAAGGCCCGGTGGAAGGCGTCGCCGAGGCCTCGGTACGGGTCCTGGCGAAGGTGGTCCAGGTGATGCCGGCCCGGCTGCGCCGCCGGGTGGAGGCGCTGCGCGCGGTGACGGTCCCGGTGGACTGGGGCACCTCGGCGGGTGCGGGCGTCGCCCCGGACATCCTCACGGTGGTCGCCCTCGCCTGCCGGGACGACGAGCGGCTGCGCTTCGCGTACACCGCCGCGGACGGACGCGGCACGGAACGGCACGTCGAACCGCACCGGCTGGTCTGCCTCGGCCGGCGTTGGTATCTGGTCGCCTACGACCTCGACCGCGCCGACTGGCGCACCTTCCGCCTCGACCGCCTGACCGCCCCCCAGGGCAGCGGCGCCCGCTTCGCCCCGCGCACCCTCCCGGCGGCGGACGCGGTGGAGTTCGTCCGGGCGGGCCTCAGCGGCATTCCCCGGCCGTACGCGGTGGAGGCACTGGTCGACGCGCCCGCCGACCGGGTGCGGGAGCGGATCGGCCGCTGGGGCACGGTCGAGGAGGTCGCTCCCGGCCGCTGCCGGCTGCGGATGACCGCCGACTCGCTGGACTGGCCCGCCATGGCCCTGGGCTCGCTGGGGGCGGACTTCGAACTGGTCGGCCCGCCCGAGCTGCGGCTGCTGCTGGCGGACTGGAGCACCCGATTCGGGCGGGCGGTCGCGCTCGGGGAGTAGCGAGGGCGGGGAGTGGGAAGTCGGCCCGGTCGACTTCTCGCGCCGCCGGGTCGGGACGCCGGGGCGCGCCGCCGGGGCGTGCTGCCGGGCTGGGACGCCCGGGCGGGACGCGAGGGTCTACGGGGCGATGGCGTCGAGGGCGGCGCGCAGCCGGGCGAGGACCGCGGGCAGGTCGGTGAGCGGGGGCGTGGCGAGGGCGAGGCGGACGGCGTTGGGCCGGTGGGCGGTGGTGGCGAAGGCGTCGGCCGTGGAGACCAGGATGCCCTCGGCGGCGAGCACGGCGGCCACGTGGTCCGGGCGCTGGTGGGGTTCGAGGGTGAGCCAGCGGATGTACGAGGTGGGGTGGGCGGTGCTGGTGAGGCCGGCCAGGGCGGTCCGGGCGACGGCCTGGCGGGCGGCGGCGTCCGTGCGGCGCTCCCGTTCCAGCCGGGCGACCGTGCCGTCCCCGAGCCAGCCGGTCACGAGCGCGGTGATCAGCCCGGGCGCGCCCCAGGCCGCCGTGCGCAGCCCGGTGGTGGCGGATCGGAGCAGGCGGCCGGGCAGGACGGCGAAGCCGAACCGCAGGCCAGGCGCCACGTTCTTGGACAGCCCGGCCACGTAGCAGGTGTGCTCCGGTGCGAGCGCGTACAGCGGCGGTGGTGGTGCGGCCTCCAGGAACGCGTACGTGCCGTCCTCGACCAGCGTGCAGCCGTGCGCGGCGGCGAGGTCGGCCAGGCGGGCGCGCCATACCCGGTCGAGGACCCAGCCGAGCGGGTTGTGGACGGTCGGCTGGACGTACACCGCGCGCACCGGGCGGGCGCGGCAGAGCCGGTCGAGCGCGTCCAGGTCGGGTCCGTCGGGGGTGACCGGGACGGGGGCCAGGTCGAGCCCGTGCGCGGCGGCGAGCAGTTTGATGCCGGGGTAGCCGAGGGCGTCCACGGCGAGCACGTCCCCGGGGCGGGTGAGGGTGCGCAGGACGCAGTCCAGCGCCTGCTGCGCCCCACTGGTGAGCAGCACGTTCTCCGGCGCGGTGTCGATGCCGCGGTCCAGCAGGTACCGGGCCACGGCGGCCCGGTCGTGCCGGTGGCCGCCCGGCGGGTGCTGGCGCAGCAGGGCCTCGGCGTCGCCCGAGGAGGCGAGCGCCCGCAGGGCCCGGCGCAGCAGGTCGCCCTGGTCGGGGGAGAGTGGCTGGTTGAAGGAGAGGTCCGCGACGCGGGGCACCGGGAGGGCCCGGGAGGGTTCGAGGCCGTCGTAGCCGGAGCGCGCCCGGACGAAGGTGCCCCGGCCCTGCTCGCCCACGACCAGTCCGGCGGCGGCCAGTTCGGCGTAGACGCGGGTGGCGGTGGCGAGGGCGATCCGTCGTTCGCGGGCGAGGGCGCGGTGGGTCGGCAGCCGGGTGCCGGCCGGGAGCGCGCCGGAGCGGATCGCCGCCGCGTACTCGTCGACGACGGCCTTGTAGGAGGGCGGTCGCACGGGTCACCTGCCGTTCCTGGGGGTCGGGCCGTACCGGGGTGTATCCAGGACAATAACTGGATTGTCCTGGCGGGGTGTTCCTAGCCTCGACCTGTCCGGCAGCGAGGCCGGGAAGCGGCCGCGAACATCGAGGCCGCGAACATCGAGGCCGGGAACATCGAGGCCGGGATCAATCGAGGCCAGGAACGGAGCACACGCCCATGACCGTCCGCAGCGAGCGGGACCGGCAGGTCGTCACCCTCACCATCGACCGGGAGCAGAAGCTCAACGCCCTTGACTACCCGACGATCGACGCGCTGCTCGCCGAGCTCGACCGCGTCGACGCCGACGACAGCGTCCGAGCCGTGATCCTCACCGGCGCCGGACAGCGGGCGTTCAGCGCGGGCGCCGACATCCCGTCCCTGGCCGCCAGCATCGCCGGCGGGCCCGAGCGGGCCCTGCGCGAGTTCGTCCGGCGCGGCCACACCCTCACCCGGCGGATCGAGGAGTTCCCCAAGCCGGTCATCGTGGCCGTCAACGGCCTGGCGTACGGCGGCGGTTGCGAGATCACCGAGGCCGCGCCGCTGGCCGTCGCGGCCGAGCACGCGACCTTCGCCAAGCCGGAGATCTCGCTCGGCTTCCCGCCGCCCTTCGGCGGCTCGCAGCGGTTGCCGCGCCAGGTCGGCCGCAAGCGGGGACTGGAGCTGATCCTCACCGGCGACCCGATCCCGGCAGCCCGCGCCGCCGGGATGGGCCTGGTCAACACCGTCGTGCCGGCCGGTGAACTGCTCGACACCGCACGGGACCTGGCCGACCGCATCATCCGGCACGCCCCCACGGCGGTGGCCGCCTGCCTGCGGGCCGTGACCCGGGGGATCAACCTCCCGATCGACGAGGGGCTCGCGGTGGAGGCGGCGGCCTTCGCCGCGACCGTGCCGACCGAGGGCGTCCGGGACGGCCTGCGGCGCTTCCTGGACCGGACGGCCGCCTCCGGCTGAGGGCGGGCGGGCGCCCCGGGCCGGGGCGCCCGCGTTCTCGGTGGCGCCGGCGTAGGGGGTGGCGCCGGCGTCGGGGGTGGCGCCCGGCCGGGGCAGGTGTTCAGGGGGCTCCCGGGTGCCCGGTGGCACGGACGGCCCCGTCACCGCAGTGGGCGGCGACGGTGTCGGCGAAGGCACGGGCGAGGGGGTCGAGGTTGTCCCAGTCCCGGACGGCCCAGCCGGCGGTGAGCGGGGGCAGGTCGGGGAGCGGGAGCAGCCGCAGTCCGGGGTGGCCGGGGCCCTGCCACTGGGGGAGGGCCGGGACGACGGCATGGCCGAGGCCGAGTTCGGCGAGCAGGATCGCGGTGTCCCAGTCCGCGACGCTGGTGTCGTAGACCGGCCGGATGCCCGACTCGGCGAGCCAGGAGTCGAGTTGGGAGCGGGCCACCGAGTTCTGCGGCAGCCCGGTCAGCCGGGCGTCCTGGAGGTCGGCGGGCTCGATGCGGGCCCTCGTGGTGAGCGGGTCGCCCGCCGCGACGGCCAGCACCCACGGCAGGTCGACCACAGGCCGCTGGTGGATGCCGCGGACCGGGCTGCCGAGGGTGATCCAGGCGAGGTCGACCCGGCCGGCGGTGAGCGCCTCCAGGCAGCTGCGGCTGGACACCTCGGTCTGGAACTCCAGGCTGACCTGCGGGAAGCGCCGCCGGAAGGCCACCACCGCCCCGGACATGAAGTGCCGGATGCTGGTGGAACCGGTCGTGATCCGGACGGATCCGCCCTCGCCACGCGCGAGTTCGGCGATCCGGTGCAGCGCGTGGTCGATGCCGCCGAGGCCGGTGGTGACCGCGGCCTGGAGCAGGCGGCCCGCCTTGGTGGGCACCACCCCGCGCGGGTGGCGCTCGATCAGGGAGAGGCCCAGCTCCCGTTCGAGCCGCTTCACGTGCTGGCTGACCGCGGACTGGGAGCAGGTGAGGTCGCGGGCGACGGCGCTGAGCGAGCCGGCCCGGCAGACCGCGGCGAAGACGCGGAGGTCGTCAATGGTCACGATGACCCACGGTAGCCCTTGGATCCAAGGTTTTGCTTGGGGGTATCCCAGTGAACCGGTGGATTGACTTGGGTGTCCGGCGGGATCGATCATCGGTGCAGGGCCCAGGGCGGCAACCCGCCCGCTGATCTCGCAGGGCGTTCCGGACGCGGCGGCGAGGGTGGCGGGCGGGTGTCGACCCGCATCGATGCGGCAGGACACGGGATGTGCGAGGGGAAGGGAACGGTCACGCCGGACGGGGGAAGGACGGGTGCGTCGGCCATGACGGACGGGGCGGAGTCCCGGGTGGTGTGGTCGGGGCGGCTCGGTCACCTGGCCGTCGAGGTGCGGGAGACGGACGGCCGGCGCGTCCTGCGGATCGACGACTGGTCCACGGTGTTCGACGACCGGACCGGGATCCACCACCACACCGGGGTGCTGCGCCACCGCCTCGTCGTCCGCCGGCCCGGTCTGCCCCCCGTCGTGTTCCGTTACCGGCTGCGGTGGCTGCTCCAACTCGCCCCGATCTGGGAGGCCACCTACGACCGGTGGTCGGCCGAGGCGGACGACCCGGGGCTGGAGCTGGTCGAAATCCTGGGCGGTACGGACGACTGGAGCTAGACCCAATGCCAGTGACTTTGGCGGTCTGTGCTCGTTGGTTGTGGTGTGGCGAGGGTGGGGCAGGTCAAGTCGCCTGCGGATGAGCGGTTGTCGGACCG